>NZ_CP090969.1:0-58229 GCF_021733145.1 Edwardsiella piscicida
ATGGATAAGTTGCTGAACAAAAAGATAAAAGTTAAGCAGTCTAACGAGCTTACCGAAGCTGCTTACTACCTCTCGCTAAAAGCAAAGCGCGTTCTCTGGTTATGTCTTATGCAGACGTATTTCACAGCTTCAGTAAGCGAAGATGATGATGAGATGGCTGTACTCGGTGACTCTACTTTCAAAGTAAAGGTGGCTGACTATGAGCAAATTTTTCAGGTAAGCCGTAACCAGGCTATCAAGGATGTTAAAGAAGGCGTGTTTGAGTTAAGCCGTTCTGCGGTAATCTTTTACCCGAAAGAAGGGAGTTTTGACTGCGTCGCGCGCCCCTGGCTAACAGAGGCTGGCAGCCGATCAGCTCGTGGTATCTGGGAAATCGAATTTAACCATAAACTCCTGCGGTACATTTACGGCCTGACGAACCAGTTCACCACCTACTCGCTCCGCGATTGTGGCAGTCTTCGAAATCCACGGACGATCCGCCTTTATGAAAGTCTTGCTCAATTCAAATCTTCAGGCTTATGGGTTACTACTCATGCTTGGTTAAATGACCGTTTCCTTTTGCCGGAATCCCAACAGAAGAACTTGGCAGAGTTGAAACGATCTTTCCTTGATCCTGCACTCAAGCAGATAAATGAGAAAACACCTTTACTTGCTAAGTATAGTATTGATGATTCAGGAAAATTTCTGTTCTCAATAATTGATAAGCAAAATCCCGTCTGACATAAATCAGCACACATGAGCCTGTCATTTGACAAATTTTTGTCATGAAGATGGGCGAATTTCCACACAGCACCGGCGCCCGGCAAGGTGGGCGGATTCCCACACGGCACCGGCGCCCGGCAAGGTGGGCGGATTCCCACACGGCACCGGCGCCCGGCAAGGTGGGCGGATTCCCACACAGCACCGGCGCCCGGCAAGGTGGGCGGATTCCCACACAGCACCGGCGCCCGGCAAGGTGGGCGGATTCCCACACGGCACCGGCGCCCGGCAAGGTGGGCGGATTCCCACACGGCTCCGGCGCCCGGAAAGGGTGGGCGGATTTCCACACAGCACCGGCGCCCGGCAAGGTGGGCGGATTCCCACACGGCACCGGCGCCCGGAAAGGGTGGGCGGATTTCCACACAGCACCGGCGCCCGGCAAGGTGGGCGGATTTCCACACGGCACCGGCGCCCGGCAAGGTGGGCGGATTCCCACACGGCACCGGCGCCCGGCAAGGTGGGCGGATTTCCACACAGCACCGGCGCCCGGCAAGGTGGGTGGATTCCCACACGGCACCGGCGCCCGGTAAGGTGGGCGGATTTCCACACGACAGCGGCGCCCGGCAAGATGGGCGGATTCCCATATCGACATGTATGTAGCTTGTGTTATCCGTGGATTGTGCAGCTCAGCGGGTCGCTGGTCGTATGGCGTAGTGTCCCCCGTAACCGGCCGCGTGCGGCCGCTAACTCGCAGTACGGCGCCGCGACCCGAAGGCGGGCCGCCGTTCCCGCGCGCAGGCGCGCGGCGCCCACTGCGCACCCCCGTGGGGGACATACGGCAGCTGTGTGGCGGTGAGCGGGATTAGGGCTTTGCAGGGAGGGGGCTGGGTCGGGCGATACGTTCAGCATTGCGGTTTCCGGCGATTTGCGGCCGGTGCCCGTTTAACTCCGGCGTGGTCGCCTTCCATGCCCTGACGGCATAAGAAAATAAAACCGCCATGCTGCGGTCATTCATGATTTTGTGGTGTAGCGATAAATAGTCATGCGAGAAACGTTGAAGCGCTTAGCAACTGCACCAACTGTCATTTCAGGATCAGCAAGTAAGATTCTAATTTGTTTAACATCTTCTTCAGAAAGTGACGGTTTTCTCCCTCCCACACGGCCCCTTGCGCGTGCAGCTGCAAGGCCTGAGCGCGTTCTTTCAATATTGCGGTTGCGTTCAAAGCTAGAGAATATCGCCATCAGATGAGTATAGATTTCCCCTATAACTGGCGCATTTGTGTCTATTCTGTCCTTGATGGCTATGAAAGTTATTCCGCGTTTCTTCAGGTCGTCGAGTAAAGTAATGACTTGACCCAATGAACCGCCGAGCCGATCTAGTGCCCAAACTACTAGGGTATCTCCCTCGCGCAATGCTTTCAGGCAGTTCTCCAGTTCCGGCGCACCTTTTTTGTCGCGCTTTGGGCCGCTACGTGAGGTCTGATCCTGATAGATTTGCTCACATCCAGCTTTTGTTAGTTCGTCAACCTGGTGCGCCACATCCTGAAGATGCGTAGATTTACGTGCATAGCCGATTTTCATTCTTTTCTCGCTAATTAGTTATGGGGTTATTGTTATGTTGATACAGTAACGAGTTTTGTTACATGAGGGGAGTCATTTTTCGGGAGAAGTCAGGACTTTTCAAGACTGTCACAAAAACCATCGTTTTTGATACATTAATTTAACCAATAGGTTGCAGATCAAATCGCCTGTAACAGCCTTTCTGGCTGTTTGTCGTTTTCAGAAGACGGCTGCACTGAACGTCAGAAGCCGACTGCACTATAGCAGCGGAGGGGTTGGATCCATCAGGCAACGACGGGCTGCTGCCGGCCATCAGCGGACGCAGGGAGGACTTTCCGCAACCGGCCGTTCGATGCGGCACCGATGGCCTTCGCGCAGGGGTAGTGAATCCGCCAGGATTGACTTGCGCTGCCCTACCTCTCACTAGTGAGGGGCGGCAGCGCATCAAGCGGTGAGCGCACTCCGGCACCGCCAACTTTCAGCACATGCGTGTAAATCATCGTCGTAGAGACGTCGGAATGGCCGAGCAGATCCTGCACGGTTCGAATGTCGTAACCGCTGCGGAGCAAGGCCGTCGCGAACGAGTGGCGGAGGGTGTGCGGTGTGGCGGGCTTCGTGATGCCTGCTTGTTCTACGGCACGTTTGAAGGCGCGCTGAAAGGTCTGGTCATACATGTGATGGCGACGCACGACACCGCTCCGTGGATCGGTCGAATGCGTGTGCTGCGCAAAAACCCAGAACCACGGCCAGGAATGCCCGGCGCGCGGATACTTCCGCTCAAGGGCGTCGGGAAGCGCAACGCCGCTGCGGCCCTCGGCCTGGTCCTTCAGCCACCATGCCCGTGCACGCGACAGCTGCTCGCGCAGGCTGGGTGCCAAGCTCTCGGGTAACATCAAGGCCCGATCCTTGGAGCCCTTGCCCTCCCGCACGATGATCGTGCCGTGATCGAAATCCAGATCCTTGACCCGCAGTTGCAAACCCTCACTGATCCGCATGCCCGTTCCATACAGAAGCTGGGCGAACAAACGATGCTCGCCTTCCAGAAAACCGAGGATGCGAACCACTTCATCCGGGGTCAGCACCACCGGCAAGCGCCGCGACGGCCGAGGTCTTCCGATCTCCTGAAGCCAGGGCAGATCCGTGCACAGCACCTTGCCGTAGAAGAACAGCAAGGCCGCCAATGCCTGACGATGCGTGGAGACCGAAACCTTGCGCTCGTTCGCCAGCCAGGACAGAAATGCCTCGACTTCGCTGCTGCCCAAGGTTGCCGGGTGACGCACACCGTGGAAACGGATGAAGGCACGAACCCAGTGGACATAAGCCTGTTCGGTTCGTAAACTGTAATGCAAGTAGCGTATGCGCTCACGCAACTGGTCCAGAACCTTGACCGAACGCAGCGGTGGTAACGGCGCAGTGGCGGTTTTCATGGCTTGTTATGACTGTTTTTTTGTACAGTCTATGCCTCGGGCATCCAAGCAGCAAGCGCGTTACGCCGTGGGTCGATGTTTGATGTTATGGAGCAGCAACGATGTTACGCAGCAGGGCAGTCGCCCTAAAACAAAGTTAACCCAGGATGAGAACCTTGAAAGTATCATTGATGGCTGCGAAAGCGAAAAACGGCGTGATTGGTTGCGGTCCAGACATACCCTGGTCCGCGAAAGGGGAGCAGCTACTTTTTAAAGCATTGACCTACAATCAGTGGCTTCTGGTGGGTCGCAAGACGTTTGAATCTATGGGCGCACTCCCCAATAGGAAATACGCGGTCGTTACCCGCTCAGGTTGGACATCAAATGATGACAATGTAGTTGTATTTCAGTCAATCGAAGAGGCCATGGACAGGCTAGCTGAATTCACCGGTCACGTTATAGTGTCTGGTGGCGGAGAAATTTACCGAGAAACATTACCCATGGCCTCTACGCTCCACTTATCGACGATCGACATCGAGCCAGAGGGGGATGTTTTCTTCCCGAGTATTCCAAATACCTTCGAAGTTGTTTTTGAGCAACACTTTACTTCAAACATTAACTATTGCTATCAAATTTGGAAAAAGGGTTAACAAAGCTATGCAATCGACGGCAAAAAGCTTCGTTCGCTTCGCGCACTACGCCTTTTCCGCGATTGATAGCGACGTTATGTGAATATTGAAATGAGCATTCCAAAGAAAGGAAGTAGAAAAATTATCGTGGGCGAAAATGAGTTTTTGTGGCTCATTAGGTCAAAACTCACATATTCGCAGGACTGTTTAGGTACAGAAATGACTGCGGTCGTTGAACCGGATGCCGGTCCTCACTGATGAAGAAGTGAACACCGTACGGGAATCGTGCCGGCAGCTTGGAGCTATCGGCCGGAACCTCAACCAGGTGGCCAGGGCCTTGAACATCGAGTTCAGGGAAAGTGACAAGCTCAAGCAAGAGGCCATCGAAAAACTGGCCGAACGGATCGACCAGCATTTGGACCATGTGTCTGAGCTGTTCGATAAGACCTGGAGCCGGTGGCACGATTGTCATTTTCAGAAGACGACTGCACCAGTTGATTGGGCGTAATGGCTGTTGTGCAGCCAGCTCCTGACAGTTCAATATCAGAAGTGATCTGCACCAATCTCGACTATGCTCAATACTCGTGTGGGCTCTGTTGCAAAAATCGTGAAGCTTGAGCATGCTTGGCGGAGATTGGACGGACGGAACGATGACGGATTTCAAGTGGCGCCATTTCCAGGGTGATGTGATCCTGTGGGCGGTGCGCTGGTATTGTCGCTATCCGATCAGCTATCGCGACCTTGAGGAAATGCTGGCGGAACGCGGCATTTCGGTCGACCATACGACGATCTATCGCTGGGTCCAGTGCTACGCCCCGGAGATGGAGAAGCGGCTGCGCTGGTTCTGGCGGCGTGGCTTTGATCCGAGCTGGCGCCTGGATGAAACCTACGTCAAGGTGCGGGGCAAGTGGACCTACCTGTACCGGGCAGTCGACAAGCGGGGCGACACGATCGATTTCTACCTGTCGCCGACCCGCAGCGCCAAGGCAGCGAAGCGGTTCCTGGGCAAGGCCCTGCGAGGCCTGAAGCACTGGGAAAAGCCTGCCACGCTCAATACCGACAAAGCGCCGAGCTATGGTGCAGCGATCACCGAATTGAAGCGCGAAGGAAAGCTGGACCGGGAGACGGCCCACCGGCAGGTGAAGTATCTCAATAACGTGATCGAGGCCGATCACGGAAAGCTCAAGATACTGATCAAGCCGGTGCGCGGTTTCAAATCGATCCCCACGGCCTATGCCACGATCAAGGGATTCGAAGTCATGCGAGCCCTGCGCAAAGGACAGGCTCGCCCCTGGTGCCTGCAGCCCGGCATCAGGGGCGAGGTGCGCCTTGTGGAGAGAGCTTTTGGCATTGGGCCCTCGGCGCTGACGGAGGCCATGGGCATGCTCAACCACCATTTCGCAGCAGCCGCCTGATCGGCGCAGAGCGACAGCCTACCTCTGACTGCCGCCAATCTTTGCAACAGAGCCTCCGTCGCCATGCTCACCTCGCTTTGGTGCACACGAGTATTGAGCATAGTCGAGATTGGTGCAGATCACTTCTGATATTGAACTGTCAGGAGCTGGCTGCACAACAGCCATTACGCCCAATCAACTGGTGCAGTCGTCTTCTGAAAATGACACTGTTTGTATATAATCATGAAAAAATGGTGAGTAGAGTTTCAGGGTAACAGGGGATGCTTATGTCGGTTTTCCACAACTGGCTACTTGAGATCGCATGTGAGAATTACTTCGTCTACATCAAACGCCTTTCCGCCAACGATACCGGCGCAACAGGTGGTCACCAGGTAGGGCTTTATATCCCTTCAGGTATCGTTGAAAAACTCTTTCCGTCTATCAACCATACCCGTGAACTGAACCCTTCGGTTTTTCTCACCGCACATGTGTCATCGCATGATTGCCCTGACAGCGAAGCCAGGGCAATTTATTATAACAGCCGTCATTTTGGTAAAACCCGGAATGAAAAAAGGATTACCCGCTGGGGTAGAGGCAGCCCACTTCAGGATCCTGAAAATACAGGGGCTCTGACGCTCCTGGCTTTCAAGCTTGATGAGCAAGGGGGGGACTGTAAGGAAGTAAATATTTGGGTATGCGCCAGCACTGATGAAGAGGACGTCATTGAGACCGCTATTGGTGAAGTTATACCCGGAGCGCTTATATCCGGCCCCGCAGGACAGATTCTAGGCGGACTATCTCTACAGCAAGCGCCAGTAAATCATAAATATATTCTACCTGAAGACTGGCACCTGCGCTTTCCGTCGGGAAGTGAAATTATTCAGTATGCAGCCAGCCATTATGTGAAAAATTCCCTTGATCCGGATGAGCAACTTCTTGACCGCCGGCGCGTGGAGTACGACATATTTCTATTGGTTGAGGAACTGCATGTTCTGGATATCATCCGGAAAGGATTTGGCTCTGTGGATGAATTTATTGCGCTGGCCAATTCTGTCAGCAATCGCCGTAAATCCAGAGCCGGGAAGTCGCTGGAACTGCACCTGGAGCATCTATTCATTGAGCACGGCCTGCGACACTTTGCGACGCAGGCCATCACAGAAGGTAATAAAAAACCCGATTTCCTTTTCCCTTCCGCAGGGGCTTACCACGATACTGAGTTTCCCGTAGAAAATCTGCGCATGCTGGCAGTCAAGACTACCTGTAAGGATCGCTGGCGTCAGATACTGAATGAGGCCGATAAAATTCATCAGGTGCATCTGTTTACACTCCAGGAGGGAGTTTCTCTGGCTCAATATCGGGAGATGCGGGAGTCGGGTGTCAGATTGGTCGTGCCATCATCTCTGCACAAAAAATACCCGGAGGCGGTGAGAGCTGAGCTAATGACGCTAGGTGCGTTTATTGCTGAGCTGACAGGGCTTTACGCAGATATTCCATAGATTATCTCCCGGCATAAATACCGGGAGGAGCGATCAGATTCGTTCAACCTTGCACGAATCGGCATTAACCGCTTTCAGGATATAAGGTTCAAGCAGTTTGGCTACGGCTTCAAACACGGGCACCACTACGGAGTTACCGAACTGCCTGTACGACTGAGTGTCTGACACAGGAATGCGAAAAGGCCTGCCATCTACTTTTTCAAAACCCATAAGGCGCGCGCACTCTCGCGGAGTCAGCCTGCGGGGCCGATGCGCCTGATTTTCTTCGTTCGCGAAGTCTGTTTCACCTGTGGCCATATCCCAGCCACGGTCTATCAGAATTTCAGACCCGTCTTTGTGATAGCGAGCAGAAAGCGTACGGGCAATGCTTTCTTTATTTTCAGGATTAACGAGGCCAAAACCGAATCCGTTACCCTTAGCTGCGTGCTTTTTGGCGTAGTTATAGAGATACTCCCAGAGTTTCGGCGTCAGTATATATTTGCTGTCAACCACGGGTTCCAGCAGTTCGCCAAATGACGGACGCTGTTCCGGATAAAAACGACTAATATCGCGCAGGGTAAAGCCCTGGTGAATGTTCAGATCACGGCGGAAACCGACCAAAACGATACGTTCTCGGTGCTGAGGTAAAAAGTGCTTTCCGTCGATAACTTTAGGATCGTTTTTGCCCATCTCAGCTGCATCCGCAACTTCATAGCCCAGTTCGTCGAGGGTATCCATGATGACTTTAAAGGTTTTACCCTTGTCATGGCTCTTCAGGTTTTTAACGTTTTCAAGAACAAAGATGGCAGGTTTTTTTGCGCGGATAATACGCGCCACATCGAAGAAAAGCGTTCCCTGAGCCTCACATTCGAAACCATGCGCGCGCCCGAGCGAGTTTTTCTTGCTTACGCCCGCAAGGCTAAACGGTTGACAGGGGAAACCTGCTAGAAGTACATCATGATCCGGCACATGCTCATTAATGTAAGCATAGGCATCGTTTTCAGGTACTTCAGGTTTATCACTGAGCGTGACTTCACGAATATCGAGATTGAAAGTGTGTTCCTGAGCATCGTTAAACCAGTTAGCTTTATATGTGCGCACAGCCTCTTTATTCCATTCACTGGTAAAAACGCACTGGCCACCGATGGTTTCGAAGCCCTTCCGTATACCTCCAATCCCAGCAAACAGGTCAATAAACCGGAAGGCATAGTCAGGGTGATGTGCAGGCGCTTCCGGAAGCATTTTTCGTAGAAGTTCCTCTTCGGCTAACGTCAGCGTCTTAGGTGAGCACTTACCATTAATCCAGCGATTAAGAGTCTCGCGACTCCACTCATTTTTACCAACTTTTCTAAGCAGTTCAGCCACGTACTTCTGGTCATAGATTTCCAGCACCTGCCCGAGCAGCTTTTTATCATTTTCCTGTCGCAGTTGTTCTTCCGCTTCTGCTTTCTCAAGCAGATCCTGCGCCAGTAATTCAAATTCAGACATATTGCCTCCATTGGGTCTTATGGGTGAAACTGTATCACTCATTTGACCCAGATTGAATGTTTTTATCTGGATATTTAAACAGGTTTATTGTTAGGTAACGCACGTTGGCCACGCTGGAGCGTCTTCTGGGCCTGCTGTCGGCCTTTGAGGTCGTGGTATGGATGACGGATGGCTGGCCGCTGTATGAACCCCGCCTGAAGGGAAAGCTGCACGTTATCAGCAAGCGTTACACTCAGCGCATTGAGCGACATAACCTGAATCTGAGACAACATCTGGCAAGGCTGGGACGGAAGTCACTGTCGTTCTCAAAATCGGTGGAGCTGCATGACAAGGTCATCGGGCATTATCTGAACATAAAACACTATCAGTAAGTTGGAGTCATTACCGGTTCTCTTTGTCTTTTAGTGATTCTATAAACCTCATTACGTCTGAATATAAAAATCTATTATTTGATTTATGTGGCTCATGAGGTTGTGGGATGGTCTTGTTTTTGAATGTGCCAGTTTTCTTAATGGCAAAGATTAACTCACCTTCTGTTATTCCTAACATTTCAGCAAATGTTTTTGCTTCTATAGTTACTGACTTCATTTAATTAACTCTCATGGTATCGATTTTCTTTACCGGCATCTTTAACAATGGTGCTCGTTTCTAGTGTTGCTGCGGTACGCTTCATCATCGTCTGCGGGGCGGTTGCGATAGTGAAGGAGCTGCCGGGCGTGAGCAAATCTATCAGGCGCTGGCCGCTGATAATCTCCATCCGTTCACTGGCAATACTGACAGATTTTGAACCTGCGCCGGTTTTCCCGGTATGGCAAAACAGACCGCGACAGTTATGACGTTTAAGCAACTTCTCGAACTCCTGTACGTGCTGTAAAGCAATATGGCCGCGATAGCGTTTAGCCTGAATAAGATAGCGATATTTTCCTATTATTACCTGGCCGTCAATGCCTCCATCGCCGGTATAGCGTTTGTTTCTGATGGTTCTGAAGCCATGCGCTTCAAATCCTTCCAGCAACAGTTCTTCAAACACAAAAGGATCAATTTTCCTCAGGTAGTTAATTTTTTGTGGGAAGCCCGGCAACGTCTTTATGCGCTCCAGCACCCGCCGCGCACTTTGCTGCTTCCTTTTGTGTCGCCTGTGCCGTACTGAACGCCGGAAGAATACAACGGCAAGCAGTGCGATGGCGCTGCAAGCCCATAGAATAAGGTTTTCTGTAGTGGGGAAGGGGATCATGGTCATAGTGGGCTTTCTGAGGGTAAAGAAAAGGGCGGTTAAACCGCCCTGGTGTTTAGCGACGGCTGTATACCTGCCACGAAGCGCTGCCTGACTGATTCTGGCAAATCCGCCCGTAAAGTACGGTGCCGGTCGAGTAGCGGGCGCCATTCAGATAGCAATAGCCGCTGGATTGCAGCAGTTCGTTGCGCAGCTTTTCTTCCTGCTTTGATAGCCGGGACTCCGCAGACTGCAAACGAACGGATAATTCGTTAATCTGGCGTTGCTGGTTATTCAGCTGGCTCTGCATCGCATTACCTTTATCCTGGCTGACGCAACCAGTTAAGAGAGCTGTACAGGCTAATGCACTTAATATTATTTTTTTCACGTTGGCTCCTTAAATTGAGATTATTCCTAGTTCGCCTATAAGCGAACTTTCCCGTATTTACTTATGATCTGGCTTATCATCGACTGGTTACTTCCACCTTCGCCATTATCCGGGCATTCATTAAGAAAAGCCTTCCTGGCATCCTTCGTGTGGTTGGGTAAAAAGCCGTGCTTGTTCTTTTTAACGATATTGAAGAAAGCAGCTTCAGCACTGTTACACTCGCTTCCGCCGCTATCGCCGGTGAGCTTGCCCGCCATGCACATAATAACTTTGCAGGGATCTTCAGCATGGCTGGCAGGAATATAAAGCAGACTACCAGCTGCTATCAGAGGTATTAAGAGTTTCTTCATTGTTTTGTCCTTAACAGTTTGTTCAGATATACACTCGCCAGAATGTTGATAACGGTAAGCAATATTAATAATAACGCTGCGTTATAAATAGATTTGTAACCTATATCGCCTGCAATATATTCGACAACAAAAACGAAAATCGTTAAAATTGTGTAAAACTTGATTAACTTTCCTGTAATTTTCTTAACAATATAAGCAACTGAATAAGAGCCGGATTTGATGATGCTGGCGAGTAACCTGATCGCATGGACACGAAATTTTCTAAAAATGGGCGGAATGGAAGATGCCTTTTTCTTCCTTCTGCTTTTTTGCCTTTCCGCAAAATCAATAAGTTCGCCCATTTTTATACCCTCCGGTTATATCTTCAGATCATCAAGTGATAAACCACTATCAAGCAGCTCTTTGAGCCATGTGGGTCGGCGGCCAGTCCCGGACCAGGTATTTTCTGCGTTCCTGGGGTCGCGGTATTTTGCTGGTCTATGTTCTCTGGGGTTGGCTACGCCCTGCATCTTCATGGCTTCCAGGCTAATGCCAGCGTCCAATTTTGCAGTTAGCCAGGCCGGGCGCTTCCCTATACCAGTCCACGTATTAAAAGGGTTATCCGGGTCACGATACACGGGTTCGCCTTTTGGTCGTTTTTCTGATTTCAGGGGAACCAGCATCACCTTCCTTCCTTCAGCGGTTTTCTTTTCGTTTCTTCTTGACACGATCTCATTAGCCCTTATCATAAACAAAAGTCGTCGAAATTACAATTACGCGGTGAAACATAAATGAGTAAACATCCAAAACTCCTGGTTCTCGCTCTGGCCTGCCTTGCTTGTGCTGGCCGTGCCAGTGCTGCGCCTGCCTCCGATGAAGTTGCCAGGCTTGCGCAGAGATGTGCGCCTGATGTTTCACCCTTAACGATGGCGTACATCGTCGGCCATGAGTCCTCAAATGGGCCGTACAGGATCAATATTAACGGTAGTATTCAGTTAAAACAGCAACCGCGTACTGAAGCTGAGGCCGTCAGCGTTGCGAAAGTTCTGCTGAAGGATAATAAAAGTTTTGATATGGGCCTTGCACAAATTAACTCAAATAATTTAGTGGGCCTGGGTCTTTCGGTTGACGATATTTTCAAACCCTGCATCAACCTGCGGGCGAGCCAGACCATCCTTAAAGCCTGTTATGATAGCGCCCTGAAATCCTACCCAGCCGGGCAGGTTGCGCTGAGACACGCGCTTTCCTGCTACAACACCGGCTCACTCACAAACGGGATTTCTAACGGGTATGTCACGAAAGTTATCAACGTGGCGCGTCAATCAACTGATTTGAAAATCCCTACGCTGCTACCTGACGGCCAGACCAGTGAGGACAGCACCGCGACTGAGCCTCAGCAGGCAAAAAGTACGGCGCCGCAGTATGACGGTGAACAAGATGTTTTTGGTTCGGGTGATGGCGATGCCTTCAGCCGAAATAATACGGATGCCTTTTTAACCAGACAGGAAACAGCGAAGGGGGAATGAGGTTATGGATGGAACGTTTGTACCTTGTATTGCAATCACAGATCCTGGAGCTATTTGAAGCAGGAAAAGTGAAGGAGGTAACGATAGAACGGGTTTCATTAAAGAAGTGGTATCCCGTTTTTCAGATAGACGATGAACAGCTGGGCCAGATCGCATGTTCCATTAGGGTTAACAAAGAGCATGAGCTACGAACCTGGGCTGATTTAAGGCTACTGGCAGAGTTTTTGAAAGATAAGTGTGGCGTTGAAGAATGCCGGTTAAATCTGCAATCAACAGAAGATAGTGAGTAAGGAGAAAGTATGACCACGTTGTTTAAGAAGTATGGCCCTGCGGTAGTTATGGGCGTTTTGTCCATTGCCCTGCCGCAAATTGCGCTGGCCGCTGGCACCGATACTGGTGAATCAACCGCTACATCAATCCAGACGTGGTTGAGCACATGGATTCCAATTGGTTGTGCTATTGCGATCATGGTTAGTTGCTTTATGTGGATGCTTCACGTAATCCCAGCCAGCTTTATTCCTCGTATCGTAATCTCGCTGATTGGTATTGGTTCTGCATCATTTCTGGTTTCCCTGACGGGCGTAGGAAGCTGAACAACGCGAAAAGGGGGGACTTTTGTCCCCCAAAGTGAGGACTACAAAGATGTTCGTTGACGGGAAAAGACCGCTTTTCAAAGGTGCGACTCGCTTACCTCGCGCGCTGGGTGTACCACGTAATGTAGCTATGATGATATTCATGATTTCTGCCTCGCTTTTTATGATTATTCATATGTGGGCGATTCTGGTGTTCGTCTTTTTGTGGATTCCTTCAGCTGCATTAACAAAATATGACGACCGCATGTTTCGAATTATGGGCCTGTGGTTGAAAACCAAATTCAGTAATTGGTTTGATTCTCCGTTTAAGCAGTGGGGAGGATCGTCTTATTCCTCTGTTGACTACAAACGTAAGGGTTTAAAATAATGAGAGCTGCCACCGCTACGAAGCCAAAAAAAATTGATGCCTACCGTAAGGAGCCATCAGTAAATAAAAAGTATTTGCCCTATTCTTATCACCTCAATGATTACGTGATTTCGATGGAAAACGGCGATCTGATGGCTTTTTTCAAGCTGGATGGCCGCACACATGACTGCGCATCAGATCGGGAACTGGTCACCTGGCATAAAGACCTTAATACGCTGGTCAAGAGCTTCGGAACAGACCATGTAGAGCTGTGGACGCATGAATATCACCATGAGGCTAAAGAGTACCCGGATGGTGAGTATGACCATTTTTTCCCTGCTTATGTTGATCAATATAACCGTAAGCTGCACGGTGATTCCAAGCAGCTGATTAATGACCTTTATCTGACCGTTATTTACAAACAGGTAGGGGATAAAACACAGAAGTTTCTGGCGAAATTTGAAAAGCCGACTCGTGACGAAATTCAGCAAATGCAGAATGAGGCGCTTGAAGGTCTGGAAGATATTTCTGAACAAATCCTGGAAGCAATGAAGCCGTATGGCATTCAGCAGTTGGGTATCTATTATCGTGACAAACGCGGTGTTGAAATTCCTGCGCCTGATAAAAAAGAACGTGAAGAACTTGCTGAAGTCGATGAATCAGACATTTTTGACGAAGCCATTGTTATCGAACGCAACGAGCCTGAACCTTCGCAGGCTCACGCTTATTCAAAAGCGCTGGAGTTCCTTTATTTCCTCGCAAATATGGAATGGGCCATCGTGCCTGTTTGCCGTGATCGTATCCGTGAGTACATCATGGACAACCGCCCTGTTAGCTCCCTGTGGGGGGATGTTGTCCAGATCAGAACGGTAGATCACAACTTCTATACCACCGGCATTGAATTTCGTGAATACGAAGAAGATACAGAGCCAGGCCAGCTTAACATGCTTAAAGAAGCCGATTTTGAATACCTTCTGACGCAGAGTTTTTCTTGCCTCTCTGAATCTTCAGCTAAAACGTTTCTGACGCATCAGGAAAAATCTTTGCAGGAAACGCGCGACCGTGCGCAAAGCCAGCTGGCACAGCTTGGTACTGCGCTCGATATGCTGACGTCCAGAGAGTTCGTGATGGGCTACCATCATGGAACCGTGCATGTCTGGGATAATGACCAAAACGCGGTACAGCGCAAAGCGCGTCGTGTGAAGGTTATGCTAACCGGCTGTGGCGTGGTTGGCGGGACTATCAGCCTGGCCTCTGAGGCTGCATATTATGCGAGACTGCCTGGCAACCAGAAATGGGCGCCGCGCCCGGTTCCGATAAACTCATGGAACTTCCTGCACTTCAGCCCGTTCCACAATTTTATGCGTGGCAAGCCTGACAATAACCCGTGGGGGCCAGCGCTGACCATGTTCCGCACGATCAGCGGTACGCCACTCTATTTTAATTTCCATGTGACCCCGCTTGAAGAACTTTCCTACGGTAAACGCCCGCTGGGCCATGCGTTAATAACGGGTATGTCGGGGGAAGGTAAAACCACGCTGCTTAACTTCCTGCTGGCGCAGTCAATGAAGTACAACCCGCGGCTTTTTGTTTATGACCGTGACCGCGGTATGGAGCCGTTCATTCGAAGCGTTGGTGGCTACTATAAAGTTCTGCAACAGGGTATGCCGTCCGGGTTTGCCCCGCTTCAGATTGAACCGACCAAACGCAATATTGCCCTCATTAAAAACCTGTTCCGCATTTGTGTGGAAACCACCAATAACGGGCCTATCAGCGCAACGATGGCTACCGAACTGGCTGAAGGCGTTGATGCGGTTATGGGGGAAGGCTCACTTATTCCACGCGAGGCGCGCACCGTTACTATCCTGGACGGGTACGTGAATGAAGTTGTGGAAAATGGCGTATCACTGAAAGGGCTGCTGCGCGAATGGACGCGCGAAGGCCAGTATGGCTGGCTGTTTGACAATGATAAAGACAGCCTGGATCTCAGCGCGAATGATATTTTTGGCTTCGATTTATCCGAGTTTATCGCAGCCAAAGAGGAAGTATCCAGCCCGGCCCGTACTCCGCTCATGATGTACCTTCTGTACCGGGTACGTGACTCCATCGACGGCAAACGCCGCGTCATTCAGTGCTTTGACGAGTTCCACGCCTACCTTGACGATCCGGTTATCGAGCGTGAAGTTAAGCGTGGTATCAAAACTGACCGTAAGAAAGACGCTATCTATGTGTTTGCCACGCAGGAGCCGAACGATGCGCTGTCCAGCCGTATTGGCCGCACGATCATGTCGCAGACCGTCACAAAAATCTGCCTGCGCGATCCGGAAGCTATCCGAGAGGATTATGCCTTCCTTACTGATGCTGAATACGACGCGCTGATGTCGATTACCGAACACTCCAGACAGTTCCTGGTTAAACAAGGGCAACAGTCTGCGATTGCTTCTTTCAATCTCTACCCTCGCAACAGCGACGATATTGATGCAGATATTAAGACAATGGACAACGTTCTTAGCGTGTTGTCCGGTGAACCACAAAACGCCGAAATTGCGCATGAGCTGGTTGAACGGCTCGGTAATGACCCTGAAGTATGGCTCAAAGAATACTGGCGCCTGACGGCTTAACAACGAGGCAAAACACCATGAAAAAAACACTGACGGCAGTATTGCTGACCACCGGCCTGATTCTGGGAGGCGCGCAAAGCGCTTCCGCAGGCATCATCGTGACCAACCCTACTGAGCTGGCTAAACAGGTCGAGCAGCTTCAGCAAATGGCGCAGCAGCTGGAGCAGCTTAAAAGCCAGCTGCAAACGCAGAAAAATATGTATGAGTCGATGGCAAAGACAACCAACCTGGGCGATCTGCTGGGGACGTCTACCAGCACGCTGGCAAATAATTTGCCGGACAACTGGAAGGAGATCTACAGCGACGCCATGAACTCCAGTTCTTCCGTCACGCCTTCAGTTAACAGCATGATGGGCCAGTTTAATGCGGAAGTTGACGACATGACGCCCAGCGAAGCAATTACCTACATGAACAAAAAGCTGGCTGAAAAAGGCGCTTATGACCGCGTTATGGCAGAAAAAGCCTACAACAACCAGATGCAGGAACTAACCGATATGCAGGAGCTGACGGAGCAGATTAAAACGACTCCAGACCTGAAATCGATTGCTGACTTACAGGCCCGTATCCAGACGTCACAGGGTGCTATTCAGGGTGAGCAGGCGAAGCTGAATCTGATGAACATGTTGCAGCAGTCACAGGACAAGCTATTACGTGCGCAGAAAGAACGTGCCACCCACAATTTTGTTTTTGGAACCGGCGGGGACGTTACCGCGTCACCTTCAATTAACTGAGGTAATTATGAAAAAACTACTGCTTGTTATCCCTTTCCTCCTGGTGGCCTGCGATGCCTCGCATGACGTGGAGTGGTACAAAAAACATGAGAAAGAGCGCAAGGCAACAATTCAGGAATGCAAGAAAGACGCGGATGAACTTCAGAAACCTGATTGCAAAAACGCGCGCGAAGCCGATCGTCAGCTGTTTGTGTTCGGCAAAAAAGACGGCGAAATCAATTCACCGAAAATTTAGGAGTAAGGAGGCAATATGGCATTCACCCTAGTCGCAGACATTTTCGCAAAAGTAGACGGGGCGATTACGTCAATGGTGAGCGCCAATGTTGCCACCATTATCTCTGATGTAACGCCTCTGATTGCCACCTGTCTGACAATCAAGCTGATGGTTCAGGGGATGTACTCAGCGTTTAATCCGGGGGCGGGCGACAGCCTGAGTTCGCTGATTAAAGAGTATCTTTCCATAGCCCTTATCCTGAGCTTTGCAACGGCGGGCGGCTGGTATCAACAGGAACTGGTCAACGTGGCGCTTCACCTGCCGGATGATTTTGCCGGGATACTGTCTGCCCCTAATAAAGTCGGTGCAAGTGGCGTACCGGCGATTATTGATAGCGGTATTGAAAAAGGTATCAAGATCGTCAACACCGCATGGGAAGCCGCAGACGTGTTTTCATCGAGCGGCCTGGCCGCGTATGCCATTGGCGGCATTATGATGATTGCTACCGTTGTGCTGGGCGGCCTCGGTGCGGGCTTTGTGATCATGGCTAAGATCCTTCTGGCCGTTACGCTTTGTTTTGGCCCGATTGCAATCTTCTGCCTGCTGTGGGGAGCGACAAAAAACATCTTTGCTCGCTGGCTGGCGTCGGTCATTAACTATGGCCTTGTCGTCGTCATTCTTGCGCTCGTGTTTGGTTTCATCATGCAGATGTTCGACAACCTCCTGTCCTCGATGAACTCTGATGCCGCTTACTCATCAATCACTGGTTCTATCTCCGCCTTATTACTGACGGTCATTTCCGTTTTCGTTCTGTTCCAGATTCCGCAAATTGCCGCCAGCTGGGGTAGCGGTATCAGCGCCGGAGTTGCTGACGCCGCACGCTCTACGGGTTCTTCCATGCAGGCGCTTGGCAATATGGGCAGCCACGGCATGTTTGGCGGTAATGCGTTCAGAGGCGGTAACAGTGGCGGCGGCCAGCAATCGGCAGGTGGAGGAAGTGGCAGCAACAGCGGAGGAAGCAGTGGTTCTAATTTAAGTGGTAAGGCAAGGGGCAGTCGCGGGAAGAAGGCTGCATAAAATTAAAACAAAAGTCGTTGAAATTGCAATTTCGGCGACTTATTATAATTAGTACGTTCAACAACCGATAATGGATGCCGTAATGCGCAGCTTATTGCTTATGGGAGTTCTTCTGATTAGCGCCTGTTCCAGCGGGCATAAACCGCCACCGGAGCCGGACTGGAGCAACACCGTTCCAGTAAACAAAACAATCCCGGTTGATACGCAAGGTGGTGCAAATGAAAGCTAATAAAAAAACAGGGCTTACACGTGAAGCCATTAAAGAGTTCAACGAAAGCCGTAAAGGGCTTGAAGTTGATCTGATGGATGAAGTGCTGAAGTCCCGGCGTACCGCCTGGATGGTTGCCACCGGTTCAGCGGTGGTAACTGTTTTTGCACTCTCTTTAGTTGGTTACGTGGTGCATAAGTACAGCCAGCCAATCCCCGCACATCTGCTAACGCTCAACGAGGCCACTCACGAAGTACAGCAGGTCAAGCTGACCCGCGACCAGACCTCTTATGGTGACGAAATTGATAAGTTCTGGCTGACACAATATGTCATTCACCGTGAGAGCTATGACTTCTATTCAGTTCAGGTCGACTATACGGCCGTTGGCTTAATGTCCACGCCGAACGTGGCAGAGTCTTACCAGAGCAAGTTCAAGGGCCGCAACGGTCTTGATAAGGTTCTGGGCGACAGTGAAACGACCCGCGTGAAGATTAACTCTGTGATCCTCGATAAACCGCACGGCGTAGCAACGATACGCTTTACTACGGTTCGCCGCGTGCGCAGCAATCCCGTTGATGATCAGCCGCAGCGCTGGATTGCCATTATGGGGTATGAATATAAATCGCTGGCGATGAATGCTGAGCAGCGTTATGTCAACCCGCTGGGTTTCCGCGTGACGAGTTATCGCGTCAACCCTGAAGTTAACTGAGGGCTGCCCCATGAAAAAACTACTTCTTTCAGCAGTCGTTTTGTCAGTCCTGGGAGGCGCGGCCACTAACTGTTACCAACGGTGCGAAAGTGATCCATATCCGACGCCTGAAATTAGATCCAGGGGTTAATCTGCTCTCCTGATTCGGGAGAGCTTATGGTCACTTTTGAGACAGTTATGGAAATTAAAATCCTGCATAAGCAGGGTATGAGCAGTCGGGCGATCGCCAGGGAACTGGGTATCTCCCGTAACACCGTAAAGCGTTATCTGCGTGCGCAGTCTGAGCCGCCAAAATATACGCCGCGTCCCGCAACCGCTTCACTCCTGGATGAATACCGGGACTATATTCGGCAACGCATCGCCGATGCTCATCCTTATAAAATCCCTGCAACGGTCATCGCCCGCGAGATCACGGAGCAGGGTTATCGTGGTGGCATGACCATCCTGAGAGAGTTCATACGTTCACTTGCCATTCCTCAGGAACAGGAGCCTGTCGTGCGCTTCGAAACAGAGCCAGGACGACAGATGCAGGTTGACTGGGGCACCATGCGTAATGGCAAATCACCACTTCATGTGTTCGTTGCCGTTCTGGGGTTCAGCAGAATGCTGTATATCGAGTTCACTGACAATATGCGCTACGACACCCTGGAAGAATGCCACCGTAATGCGTTCAGCTTCTTCGGTGGCGTACCGCGTGAAGTGCTCTACGACAACATGAAAACGGTAGTGCTACAGCGCGATGCTTATCGGGCCGGGCAACACCGGTTCAACCCTTCACTGTGGCAGTTCGGCAAAGAGATGGGCTTCTCTCCACGGCTGTGCCGCCCCTTCAGAGCACAGACTAAAGGCAAGGTGGAGCGGATGGTGCAGTACACCCGCAACAGCTTCTACATCCCGCTAATGACTCGCCTGCGTCCGTTGGGGATCACCGTCGATGTTGAAACAGCCAACCGCTACGGCCTGCGCTGGTTGCACGATGTCGCTAACCAGCGCAGGCACGAAACAATACAGACCCGTCCCTGCGATCGCTGGATCGAAGAGCAGCAGTCCATGCTGGCTCTACCGACGGAGAAAAAACAGTATGACGTGCAGGTAGACGAAAGCCTGGTGACCTTCGACAGGCAGCCACTGCACCACCCGCTATCCATCTATGACACGTTCTGCAGAGGAGCCGCATGATGGTGGAACTGCAACATCAACGGCTGATGGTGCTTGCCGAACAGCTGCAACTGGACAGTCTGATCAGCGCAGCGCCAGCCCTGTCACAGCAGGCAGTGGAGCAGGAATGGAGTTACATGGACTTCCTGGAGCATCTGCTTCACGAAGAGAAACTGGCCCGACATCAGCGTAAACAGGCAATGTATACCCGGATGGCGGCCTTCCCGGCAGTGAAAACGTTCGAAGAATACGACTTTACCTTCGCCACCGGTGCGCCGCAGAAGCAGATCCAGTCGCTGCGTTCACTGAGCTTCATAGAGCGCAACGAAAACATCGTGTTGCTGGGGCCATCCGGCGTGGGGAAAACGCATCTGGCAATAGCAATGGGCTACGAAGCGGTACGGGCGGGTATCAAGGTTCGCTTCACTACGGCGGCGGATCTCTTGCTTCAGCTGTCCACGGCACAACGCCAGGGGCGCTATAAAACAACGCTTCACCGTGGCGTGATGGCACCAAAGCTGCTCATCATCGATGAAATAGGCTACCTGCCGTTCAGCCAGGAAGAAGCCAAGCTGTTCTTCCAGGTCATCGCCAAACGTTATGAAAAGAGCGCGATGATCCTGACCTCCAACCTGCCGTTCGGGCAGTGGGATCAGACGTTCGCCGGTGATGCGGCGCTAACATCCGCGATGCTGGACCGGATCTTACACCACTCACACGTTGTTCAAATAAAAGGAGAGAGTTATCGACTGAAACAGAAACGAAAGGCCGGGGTTATCGCTGAAGCTAATCCTGAGTAAAACGGTGGATCAATATTAGACCGTCGGTGGAGATGTAAGTGGATCACTTTTTACCCGTCGTTGACACTAACGTTATGGCGCTTGAGGTTGGCCGCAATTCTCCTTATGACTATCGCATTAAAAGCGTTGTTTATAACCCTGTTAATGTGGTCAAAATTGACGCTATCGCCGGTGTGGCTACCCACATTGTTGTCGCGCCTGACGAAACCTATATCACTCATGCTTTTGGCGATTCTGAAAGCTGGACGTTTGCGCACAAAATGAACCATTTTTTTGTGAAGCCGAAACAGGCCATGAGTGATACCAACCTGGTGATCGTCACCGATAAGCGCACCTATAACATCGTCCTCCATTTCATCGGTGAAGAAACGAAGAAAAATGCAGACGGTACGGTATCAAAATCCTTTATTGAAACGCCGTGGGCTGTGCGCCAGGCCGTTCTTCAGCTGACCTATGAATATCCGTTTGAGCAGCAGGAAAAAGCCAAAAGCGCGGCTGATAAAAAACGCATTACGCAGAAGCTGAAGCAGACGGCTTTTGCGGGGGCGAAGAACTATCAGTACGTAATGAGCGAACAGCCTGAAATGCGCAGCATCCAGCCGGTTCACGTCTGGGATAACTACCGCTTTACCCGGTTTGAGTTTCCGGCCAATGCGGAGTTACCGCAGGTCTACATGATCTCGGCCAGTGGCAAAGAAACGCTGCCTAACTCTCATGTTGTGGGTGAGAACCGCAACATCATCGAGGTGGAAACCGTCGCTAAAGAGTGGCGTATTCGTCTGGGCGATAAAGTCGTTGGCGTTCGTAATAATAATTTCGCGCCGGGCGCCGGTGCGGTAGCAACCGGTACGGCTTCCCCGGATGTGCGCAGGGTTCAAATTGGGGAGGATAACTGATGGCCCGTAAAAGTGTCGATGTAGATCAGGAACTCGATGAAAACACCGGAGACGGTGAATTTGAAAGCGAGCGTGGCGGATTTAAAGGCAGTAACCGCCGTTCGGCTCCTGGTATGAAAGCCTTTGTCATACTGATGGCGCTGCTTGCTTTGGTATTCATCGGGATTACGGTCATGGGTAAAATTCGCACCCCGGCTAAAGCTGAAGCTGATAAAGACGGTGGTAAAGCGCAACAGGCCAATACACTGCCAAACTACAGCTTTAACAGCGATCCTGATGTTAATAAACCTGCAACTGCGCAGAATAGCGCCACTGATGCCCGTGCTGTGCAGGCTGCCGCACAGGCAGATGCAGATGCGGGCAGCAGCAATACCGCCGCGCGTACCTCTAATAAGCGTAAAGAACCTTCGCCTGAAGAACTGGCTATGCAGCGTCGTCTGGGCGGCGAGCTGGCCCAGACTAATCAGGCGGCTACAAGCAATAGTCCCGGAGTGCAGCCCCAGGACAACGAAACAAGCGAAGGTAGTTCAGCACTCGCTAAAAACCTGACTCCTGCAAGGCTGAAGGCTAGCCGCGCTGGAGTCATGGCTAATCCCAGCCTGACTGTTCCGAAAGGCAAAATGATCCCCTGTGGTACCGGCACCGAGCTGGATACCACTGTTCCGGGTCAGGTTTCCTGCCGGGTTTCACAGGACGTTTACTCAGCTGATGGACTCGTTAGGCTGATTGATAAAGGCTCATGGGTTGACGGGCAGATTACCGGTGGTATCAAAGACGGCCAGGCGCGCGTGTTTGTTCTCTGGGAGCGTATCCGCAATGACCAGGACGGGACAATCGTTAATATTGACAGTGCCGGAACGAACTCACTCGGCAGCGCGGGGATTCCGGGCCAGGTGGATACCCATATGTGGGAGCGTCTGCGTGGTGCGATCATGATTTCGTTGTTCTCTGACACCTTAACGGCGCTGGTTAACCAGACGCAGAGTAATAACATTCAGTACAACAGCACAGAAAACAGCGGTGAGCAGCTGGCGTCTGAAGCACTTCGCTCTTACATGTCTATCCCCCCTACCCTCTACGATCAGCAGGGTGATGCGGTGAGCATTTTTGTTGCCCGCGACCTCGATTTCAGCGGCGTTTATACGCTCGCAGACAACTAAAAAAGTGGGCGCTTAGCGCCCGCTTTTCTTCAGGAGTAATCATGACTGATGCAGCTTTCTATCAACTTGGCCCACTGCGCGAGTATTTAGAAGATCCTACTGTTTTTGAAATTCGCATTAACTGCTTTCAGGAAGTTATCTGTGATACGTTCAGCGGCCGCAGGGTTGTGCAGAACGCGGCAATTACGGCAGATTTTATTAGGAACCTTGCTAAATCGTTGGTGAGCAGCAACAAGCTGACCATGCAGGCCATTAATGACGTGATCCTGCCTGGCGGGATCAGGGGCGTTATCTGTCTGCCCCCTGCGGTGATTGACGGTACAACGGCCGTAGCGTTTCGTAAGGATTTGGCGGCCGATAAAAATCTGGAGCAGCTGACCAGCGAGGGGATTTTCAGTGACTGCCGGAAGATTACCGGCAGCAAGCAAAGCCTAACGGATGATGATTTTTTCCTTAAAGAGCTGCACAGCAGCGAAAAATGGCCCGCATTCCTGCAAACCGCCGTTGAGAAGAAACGCACTATCGTGATCTGCGGTGAAACCGGGTCGGGGAAAACGGTACTCACGCGCGCGCTGTTAAAATCGCTACATAAAGACGAGCGTGTAATTATTTTAGAGGACGTTCACGAAGTCACGGTCGATCACGTTGTAGAAGCCGTTTATATGATGTACGGCGATGCAGGAAAGATCGGCCGCGTCAGCGCCACTGATGCCCTGCGAGCCTGTATGCGTCTGACACCGGGCCGTATCATCATGACTGAGCTTAGGGATGATGCTGCGTGGGATTATCTTAAAGCACTTAATACCGGCCATCCAGGCGGTGTTATGTCAACGCACGCTAACTCTGCGCGCGATGCCTTTAACCGTATTGGGCTGCTTATCAAGGCGACCCCTATCGGCCGTATGCTCGATATGAGCGATATTATGCGAATGCTCTACTCCACCATTGACGTTGTGGTGCATATGGAAAAGCGGAAAATCAAAGAAATTTATTTTGACCCTGAATATAAAATGCAGTGTGTGAACGGGAGCCTGTAATGAAAAACTTAGCAACCTGGCTTCTGGCCGCAGCATTTACGACAGCCGCCCTGCCCGCCTTTGCGGTGGAACCATCCGTTCAGGTTGGCTACTCGCCTGAAGGAAGCGCCCGCGTTCTCGTCCTGAGCGCCATTGACTCCGCAAAAACCTCGATACGGATGATGGCTTATTCTTTTACCGCCCCGGATATTATGAAGGCACTGGTAGCAGCCAAAAAACGGGGAGTTGATGTGAAAATCGTAATTGATGAAAGGGGCAATACGGGGCGCGCCAGCATTGCGGCCATGAACTACATAGCGAACAGCGGCATCCCTTTGCGTACTGACAGTGATTTCCCTATCCAGCATGACAAGGTGATCATCGTGGATAATGTGACCGTTGAAACTGGCAGCTTTAATTTCACCAAAGCGGCCGAAACGAAAAACTCGGAGAATGCGGTGGTGATCTGGAACATGCCTAAGCTCGCTGAATCATTCCTCGAACACTGGCAAGACCGCTGGAATCGGGGGAGAGACTACCGTTCCAGCTACTGAATACTGACCGCCGAAAGGCGGTTTTTTTTGTTCAAAGAAACTGATCTCAGTATCGCGCACGGGGCAGCTGGCCAACGTCGCCGGCATCGCGCCGGCAAAAATCGAAAAACAGAAATATCAGCAAGATAGCTTAAACAGGTGTCGGGAAATTTCGTTGAGATATTTTGAAGGAATCACAGTGTAAGCAGGCGGCCTATTTCAAAAAAGGCGGCTGTACGGTAGTCACTGACTCTCTCGCAGATCTTCCCGCTCATGTACCAGTAATACCCGTCAGTGCTGACAATATCGAGCAAATACCGCATATCATAAACCGTATCGGGTATTACCTCACCCTCACCGGCCAGAACGCCGCTGGCAATAGAATGGTTCCCTCCTCGTACAAAGCCTATCCGCCAGGGCAACCACAAAGTAACGCGGTGGTTAATATCCTGTACCCACGGATTGCCCTTAGCGCTGCCTATATGGGGTCTGAGGTCCAACCATGCGAAAAACCACGTTAAGAAAGCAACCTTCTGAAAAGGCGACGTTTATCAGTTTTTTTTCCGGCCATAAAGGGGGCGGAAATTATTCCCTGCACGGGTATTCGCAAGGATTTCGGTAGTGCTCTGGCTCTGCCCCCCATAACCTGGCGGACAGAGCATGATTGGGAAAGCGGTACCCTCACGGCAGAAACGATTGACGCAGGCTATATTTCTATTATTCTGGAAATATAGATAAAGGAGGTATTATGGATTTAAACACTGCTGCAAACGCACTTCGAGAACTGGGCCACCCGACACGTCTCAGCATATACCGGGAGCTGGTCAGGGCGGGTCATGAAGGCCTGCCGGTTGGCGAACTGCAGAAGCACCTTGAGATTCCTGCCTCCACGCTCAGCCATCATCTTTCAGCGCTGATATCCGCTGGACGGCACTGTTGCAAATAGTCGGTGGTGATAAACTTATCATCCCCTTTTGCTGATGGAGCTGCACATGAACCCATTCAAAGGCCGGCATTTTCAGCGTGACATCATTCTGTGGGCCGTACGCTGGTACTGCAAATACGGCATCAGTTACCGTGAGCTGCAGGAGATGCTGGCTGAACGCGGAGTGAATGTCGATCACTCCACGATTTACCGCTGGGTTCAGCGTTATGCGCCTGAAATGGAAAAACGGCTGCGCTGGTACTGGCGTAACCCTTCCGATCTTTGCCCGTGGCACATGGATGAAACCTACGTGAAGGTCAATGGCCGCTGGGCGTATCTGTACCGGGCCGTCGACAGCCGGGGCCGCACTGTCGATTTTTATCTCTCCTCCCGTCGTAACAGCAAAGCTGCATACCGGTTTCTGGGTAAAATCCTCAACAACGTGAAGAAGTGGCAGATCCCGCGATTCATCAACACGGATAAAGCGCCCGCCTATGGTCGCGCGCTTGCTCTGCTCAAACGCGAAGGCCGGTGCCCGTCTGACGTTGAACACCGACAGATTAAGTACCGGAACAACGTGATTGAATGCGATCATGGCAAACTGAAACGGATAATCGGCGCCACGCTGGGATTTAAATCCATGAAGACGGCTTACGCCACCATCAAAGGTATTGAGGTGATGCGTGCACTACGCAAAGGCCAGGCCTCAGCATTTTATTATGGTGATCCCCTGGGCGAAATGCGCCTGGTAAGCAGAGTTTTTGAAATGTAAGGCCTTTGAATAAGACAAAAGGCTGCCTCATCGCTAACTTTGCAACAGTGCCCGTTTTTCCGATGTGCCGAAATGCCCGCTTACCAGGGTGTGCAGCTCATTCAGAATATAATCATACATCTGATAATGCGCTTTCCACGGCTCCTGTGTGGCATTGACATAAAACCCGGCACCCTGGCCGAGATCGTACTCTTTATCATCCGCCACCTGACTGCCGCGCGGACTGGTATCCGGCGCGACAATCACCAGGCCGTGTTCCGCTGCGTAACGCTGTGCCCCGGCTTTGGTGATAAAATTCTGCTCGTTGCAGGTCAGCCCGGAAAGCCAGTACAGCACAGGACATTTCTCTGTTTTTGCCTGCGGCGGCAGAAACACGGAAAAAGTCATCGGCGTGCCGGTCACCGCAGAGTGGTGACGCCAGACTTCCTGGCTGCCGCCGAAACAGACGTGATGTTCAATCCGTTCCATAGTATCTCCCTGAATACGTTATCAGTAATGAATGACTGTGCGGATGGATTTGCCGTCGTGCATCAAATCAAAAGCTTCATTGATTTTATCCAGTTCCATGGTGTGCGTGACAAACGGCGCCAGCTCGATTTTGCCGCTCATGGCATCTTCCACCATTCCCGGCAACTGGGTACGCCCTTTCACGCCGCCGAACGCCGTGCCTTTCCAGACCCGGCCGGTCACCAGCTGGAACGGACGGGTTGAAATCTCTTTTCCGGCACCCGCCACCCCGATAATTACCGACTGCCCCCAGCCACGGTGCGCACTTTCCAGCGCCGACCGCATCACATTGACATTGCCGATACATTCAAAGGTATGATCCACACCCCATTTGGTCATTTCGACCAGCACCTGCTGAACAGGTTTGTCATAATCATTGGGATTAATGCAGTCTGTGGCGCCGAACTGTTTTGCCAGCTCAAACTTGGATGGATTGGTATCGATGGCAAAGATGCGCCCCGCTTTTGCCTGACGTGCGCCCTGCACCACGGCCAGCCCGATACCGCCGAGGCCGAATACCGCCACAGAATCCCCTTCCTGTACCTTCGCGGTATTGTGTACCGCGCCGATCCCGGTGGTCACGCCGCAGCCGAGCAGGCAAACCTGCTCCGCATTGGCCTGCGGATTGATTTTCGCCAGTGATACTTCCGCCACAACGGTATATTCGCTGAATGTCGAGCAGCCCATATAGTGATAGAGCGGCTGACCGTTATACGAAAAACGGCTGGTGCCGTCCGGCATCACGCCTTTGCCCTGGGTTTCGCGGACGGCAACACAGAGGTTGGTTTTACCGGAGGTACAGAAATCACACTCGCCGCACTCGGCGGTGTACAGCGGGATCACATGGTCGCCCGGTTTCACACTGGTCACGCCCTCACCGACCTCAACCACCACCCCGGCACCTTCATGGCCGAGCACCACCGGGAACAGACCTTCCGGATCATCACCGGAAAGCGTGTAGGCATCGGTATGGCATACCCCGGTGTGACTGATTTTCACCAGCACTTCACCTTTCTTCGGCGGTGCCACATCAATTTCAACAATTTCAAGGGGTAAACCCGGCCCGAAGGCGACTGCTGCGCGTGATTTCATAACGGTTCCTCTGTGTCTGAGGCTTATCATGGCAGGCGATAAGCACGAATGCCGTCCACCATACCGCACAACAGCGCTGCCTGTATAGCGCCGGTCAGCAGGTGGCCGCCACCGGTGCCGGTTTTCTGATCAGCAGACAGATTGCCAGCAGCAGACCGTACAGTGCCGTGCCAATCAGCCACACCGTACCGTCCGCACTCTGCTGTGTCTGACTGAAAATAAAAGCAAACAGCAGCGGGCCCGCCACGCCGGTCAGATTGGTCAGGCTGACCAGCACACCCTGTAGTTTTCCCTGATTTGCCGCCGATGCCCCGGCAGAGATAATGCCCTGCAATGCAGGCAGTGCAATTCCGCCGCCTGCCAGCAGGATCAGGACCGGATACACCATCCATCCGGAAGTGATAGCAGACATCAGTAAAAACGCGGTGGCATCGGCAATAAATCCGGCGAAAATAATGGTTTTCTCACTCAGCCGTTTTGCCAGCGCCCCGGCAACCACCGCCTGAAACAGTGCATGCATCGCCCCGAGTCCCGCCAGTGAAAAACCGACCGCCGCGCTGTCCCAGGCAAAGCGGCTCTCCGTAAACAATACCCAGACAGTGGCCGGGATCTGCCCGATAAGCTGCGCGGTAAAAAAGACAAACAGCAACAGCGCCAGAGGTTTAAGCAGTGTGATAAAGCTGATACCTGCGCTTTCTTGTTTCTGCTCCGCCGGTTTTTCTTCTGTCTGTACCGCCGGTTTAAAGATAAAAAAGACCATCAGAAAGGTGCAGGCATTCAGTATTGCCGCAATGACAAACGGCAGATGCGGTGAGATATCCCCCGCCAGTCCGCCGATAGCCGGCCCG
The DNA here is from genome assembly GCF_021733145.1 of Edwardsiella piscicida. Lineage (NCBI taxonomy): Bacteria > Pseudomonadati > Pseudomonadota > Gammaproteobacteria > Enterobacterales > Hafniaceae > Edwardsiella > Edwardsiella piscicida. Next base: position 28,314 of record NZ_CP090969.1, read on the forward strand.
GCAATCAGCCCGGCACCAAAGGCCGCACCGAGACGGCCGAACCAGGCGGTACGCTCGCTGACCGCCGTGCTGTCCGCCACTACCGAAGCCGCAACCGCGCCGGTGGCACCAGTGATCCCGGAGATAATCCGCCCGAGATACAACATCCACAGCACATTGGACAGTGCCAGCAGTGTGTAATCAAACGCGGCACCCGCCAGGGATAACAGCAGCACCGGTCTGCGCCCCAGCTTATCTGACCATCTGCCCAGCAGCGGAGCAAAACAGACCTGCATCACCGCATACAGCGCCAGCAGAATGCCGTAATGGTTTGCCACATCCGCTTCCGGGAGATATTCCCGCAGCAGTGACGGTAATACCGGCATGATCAGACCAATTCCCATCGCGTCCAGCAGTGTAATCACCAGCGCGATGACAGCGGGTTTATTCATTTTTCAGATCCTGTGTTAATTCCCTATCATTGATAGAGTTGGAATATATCCCTATCAATGATAGAGTGTCAATCTGAAAATCGGAGGAGACGGTCATGGCACGGCTGAACAGAGAATCGGTTATTGATGCGGCACTGGAACTGCTGAATGAGACAGGGATTGACGGGCTGACGACCCGCAAGCTGGCGCAGAAGCTGGGAATAGAACAGCCGACACTTTACTGGCATGTGAAAAATAAACGGGCGTTACTGGATGCGCTGGCGGTGGAGATCCTGGCGCGTCATCATGATTATTCACTGCCTGCGGCGGGGGAATCCTGGCAGTCATTTCTGCGCAATAATGCAATGAGTTTCCGCCGGGCGCTGCTGCGTTACCGTGACGGGGCAAAAGTGCACCTCGGCACCCGCCCTGATGAAAAACAGTATGATACGGTGGAAACCCAGTTACGCTTTATGACAGAAAACGGCTTTTCACTGCGCGACGGGTTATATGCGATTTCAGCGGTCAGTCATTTTACCCTTGGTGCCGTACTGGAGCAGCAGGAGCATACTGCCGCCCTGACCGACCGCCCTGCAGCACCGGACGAAAACCTGCCGCCGCTATTGCGGGAAGCGCTGCAGATTATGGACAGTGATGATGGTGAGCAGGCCTTTCTGCATGGCCTGGAGAGCCTGATCCGGGGGTTTGAGGTGCAGCTTACGGCACTGTTGCAAATAGTCGGTGGTGATAAACTTATCATCCCCTTTTGCTGATGGAGCTGCACATGAACCCATTCAAAGGCCGGCATTTTCAGCGTGACATCATTCTGTGGGCCGTACGCTGGTACTGCAAATACGGCATCAGTTACCGTGAGCTGCAGGAGATGCTGGCTGAACGCGGAGTGAATGTCGATCACTCCACGATTTACCGCTGGGTTCAGCGTTATGCGCCTGAAATGGAAAAACGGCTGCGCTGGTACTGGCGTAACCCTTCCGATCTTTGCCCGTGGCACATGGATGAAACCTACGTGAAGGTCAATGGCCGCTGGGCGTATCTGTACCGGGCCGTCGACAGCCGGGGCCGCACTGTCGATTTTTATCTCTCCTCCCGTCGTAACAGCAAAGCTGCATACCGGTTTCTGGGTAAAATCCTCAACAACGTGAAGAAGTGGCAGATCCCGCGATTCATCAACACGGATAAAGCGCCCGCCTATGGTCGCGCGCTTGCTCTGCTCAAACGCGAAGGCCGGTGCCCGTCTGACGTTGAACACCGACAGATTAAGTACCGGAACAACGTGATTGAATGCGATCATGGCAAACTGAAACGGATAAGGGGTCTGACGCTCAGTGGAACGAAAACTCACGTTAAGCAACGTTTTCTGCCTCTGACGCCTCTTTTAATGGTCTCAGATGTCCTTTGGTCACCAGTTCTGCCAGCGTGAAGGAATAATGGCCGAGCATATTGATATGTCCGTGGCAAAGCGGGGAGAGGCGTGCGATATCTTCATCATTCAGTGTTTCACCCTGCGCCCGGAGATGATCCAGGGCTGCCTGCATATAAATAGTGTTCCATAACACGACGGCGTTAGTGACCAGCCCCAGTGTGCCCAGTTGATCTTCCTGACCGTCGGTATATCGTTTTCTTATCTCACCTTTTTGACCGTGACAGATGGCTCTGGCAACGGCATGGCGACTTTCTCCCCGATTAAGCTGGGTCAGAATGCGCCGGCGGTAATCTTCATCATCAATATAATTAAGCAGATACAGCGTTTTGTTGATGCGCCCCACTTCAATGATTGCCTGAGTCAGTCCGGAAGGACGTTCACTTTTCAGCAATGAACGGACCAGCACTGAAACCTGTACTTTGCCCAGCTTCAGGGAGCCAGCGGTCCGGATCATTTCGTCCCACTGAAGGACTATTTTTCGGGGATCTGATTGCCCTCTGGCAATATCATTCAGCACGCCATAGTCGGCATCATGGTCCATTCGCCAGAAAACCGAAGCACCGGCATCAGCCAGGCGTGGAGAAAACTGGTATCCCAGCAGCCAGAAAAGGCCAAAGACAAGTTCGCTGGCACCTGCTGTATCGGTCATAATTTCGGTTGGATTCAGCCCGGTCTCCTGTTCCAGAAGACCTTCCAGCACAAAGATAGAGTCCCTCAGCGTCCCCGGTATAACGATGCCATGAAAGCCGGAATACTGATCGGACACAAAGTTGTACCAGGTGATCCCTCTGTTATTACCAAAGTATTTGCGGTTCGGTCCGGCATTGATTGTTCTGACTGGCGTAACAAAGCGCATTCCATCTGCAGATGCCACTTCTCCTCCACCCCATATCTGTGCCAGTGGCAGCGTTGCCTGAAAATCAACCAGTCTGGCATTAGCGCTGGTGATAGTTTCAGCCCGCAGATAGTTCGCTTTTGTCCAGTTCAGCCGGTGTCGGGTCAGTGCAGGAACATTTGATCTGATCAGTGGTTCCAGACCGATATTGCAGGCTTCAGCCATCAGCACGGCGCTGATGCTGACGGGCAGATCATCAACTCTGGCACTGGCTTCACTAGCATGGAAAAACTCATCAGCAAATCCGGTATGGGCGTTAATTTCGAGCAGCAACTCCGTTAAATCCACCGGAGGGAGTAGATCACTGATCATTTTGCTCAGTCGTTTCAGACTGTCCGGCTCATCAAGACTGGCGAGGGGAGAAATTGTCAACCGGGGCTTCGGGCCAGAAACATCGAGTTCGACAGCCTCATTTTCGCAAAGACGTGCAGCAACCTGTCTGTAACGACTATCAAGCTGATGACCCAGAGATTTTATTGCTTCCTGCGGGTCTGTCGGGTGCCCCAAAGAACGATAAACCTTAATCCGGTTTGCCTGCCAGTCAGCACCCTGTAGTAATCTTGCACGAGGATCTCCCCACCGGTTACTGCCGGTAACGTAGACATCCCTCCGCCTCAGACTATCCTGCAGTTTACTGAGAAAGCAGAGCGTGTATCCCCTGCGGGTGATATGTTTTTCCTTGTTAATCACCAGCCGTTTCCATGACCGACTGATAATTTCCGTTGGTGCGTCGTCAAAAAACTGCCGCCGTGAGCTGAACTCCCGGCTGAGGTAGTCACAGGCATTCAGAGTGGTAACCCCGGCAGGTGCGGATGAAAATTTAACGGTATTCAGCAGATGGGGCAGGAAACGACGAACGCGCCCGTACTGCTCCACCATTTCTTCATGAAAATTATCGTCTGAGGGCCGGGCAATTTCACGGACAAGCGTGATGATTTCAGCCAGCTTTTGCCTTGGGATGTAGCTGAACACCTCAGCACGAATCGATTCGTCCGGTGTTTCTTCTTTCAGCAGGTACGAACATGCGCTGGCGAGCGCCAATGCAGATTTATCCAGATCCTTCAGCGAGCGGAGCCGTTTTTTCTGCCCAATCTTTCTGGCGTCACGGATGATAACGGCCAGCATGGCGTCCAGAACGTCCAATGCATCATCCAGCGCCAGCGTTTCCCATGCAAGGACAAAGGCAACCAGAACCGCCATCCTTTTCTGCGGTGACATCCTGGCAATATTGAACACCGAAGTCATACCAGCATAACGTGCGAGATTTTTCAGGCGCACAGCCGGGAGTGTACTCAGGTTTTCAGCATGCAGGCCAAAATCGTTCAGAGTTTTCCAGCGTTCAATTGCTTCATTAAACGCCGGACCACTGATGGTCACAGGGCCCTTTTTCAGTGATTCCAGTAAAGACAGGCGGCTGCAATCAGTTGGCCCCAGCAGCATCTCCAGCTGTGAACGCTGTTCGGCTGACGGTATCAGTGCCAGTTTGTTCCACAGGCGCAACGTCGCCTTTTCCCTTACCTCTGAAATCAACCGGGTCAGCGTAGTGGCTCCGGGGAGAATAATACGATGTTGCATAAGCCACCCTGTCGCCAGATCGAAAAGCAGGCCAGGACGTTCGTTGCTTATCCAGCTCCGGGTATATAAAAGACGGGTAAGGCGAAATGTCCAGGGCCAGGCAAATTCACGATACTGATAGTGCTGACGTATCAGCGCTGCATGCTCACGGCGGGTATTTTCCCTCTGACCGTATTCTGCAAGAACGGTGATATCACGAATCCCGAGCTGTCTGGCGGTAAAATGCCGGACGCCGGAAGGAATATGATTCATATCGGTGAGGAAGGTGCCCAGAAAACGGACACATCCAATTTGCAGGGCAATGCCCAGACGGTTGTGATCACCTCTGCTTTTTCCGATAAATTCCTTGTCTGCTTCATCAAGGTGAAAATATCGTGCCAGCTGAAGCTCATCCGGTTCACCGGTGAATCTGCCATAGCTTTCAGTCTGCTCAGTGGTCAGAAAGTCAACGGGCATATCGGCCTCCCTGCCTGACGGGCATTTAGTAACATTTTTCCAACCGTACGAAATGTTATAAATTATCGGACATCGTAAAACTGTTACATTAATATGTCTATTAAATCGTAAATTTGTAATAATAGACATGAGTTGTCCGATATTCGATTTAAGGTACATTTTTATGCGACTTTTTGGTTACGCTCGGGTCTCAACCAGTCAGCAGTCTCTTGATCTTCAGGTCAGAGCACTCAAAGACGCAGGTGTGAAAGCAAACCGTATATTTACCGATAAGGCATCCGGCAGTTCAACAGACCGGGAAGGGCTGGATTTGCTGAGGATGAAGGTGGAGGAAGGTGATGTCATTCTGGTTAAGAAGCTCGACCGTCTTGGCCGCGACACTGCCGATATGATCCAACTGATAAAGGAATTTGACGCTCAGGGCGTGGCAGTCCGGTTCATTGATGACGGGATCAGTACCGACGGTGATATGGGGCAAATGGTGGTCACCATCCTGTCGGCTGTGGCACAGGCTGAACGCCGGAGGATCCTAGAACGCACGAATGAGGGCCGACAGGAAGCAAAGCTGAAAGGAATCAAATTTGGCCGCAGGCGTACCGTGGACAGGAACGTCGTGCTGACGCTTCATCAGAAGGGCACTGGTGCAACGGAAATTGCTCATCAGCTCAGTATTGCCCGCTCCACGGTTTATAAAATTCTTGAAGACGAAAGGGCCTCGTGATACGCCTATTTTTATAGGTTAATGTCATGATAATAATGGTTTCTTAGACGTCAGGTGGCACTTTTCGGGGAAATGTGCGCGGAACCCCTATTTGTTTATTTTTCTAAATACATTCAAATATGTATCCGCTCATGAGACAATAACCCTGGTAAATGCTTCAATAATATTGAAAAAGGAAGAGTATGAGTATTCAACATTTTCGTGTCGCCCTTATTCCCTTTTTTGCGGCATTTTGCCTTCCTGTTTTTGCTCACCCAGAAACGCTGGTGAAAGTAAAAGATGCTGAAGATCAGTTGGGTGCACGAGTGGGTTACATCGAACTGGATCTCAACAGCGGTAAGATCCTTGAGAGTTTTCGCCCCGAAGAACGTTTTCCAATGATGAGCACTTTTAAAGTTCTGCTATGTGGTGCGGTATTATCCCGTGTTGACGCCGGGCAAGAGCAACTCGGTCGCCGCATACACTATTCTCAGAATGACTTGGTTGAGTACTCACCAGTCACAGAAAAGCATCTTACGGATGGCATGACAGTAAGAGAATTATGCAGTGCTGCCATAACCATGAGTGATAACACTGCTGCCAACTTACTTCTGACAACGATCGGAGGACCGAAGGAGCTAACCGCTTTTTTGCACAACATGGGGGATCATGTAACTCGCCTTGATCGTTGGGAACCGGAGCTGAATGAAGCCATACCAAACGACGAGCGTGACACCACGATGCCTGCAGCAATGGCAACAACGTTGCGCAAACTATTAACTGGCGAACTACTTACTCTAGCTTCCCGGCAACAATTAATAGACTGGATGGAGGCGGATAAAGTTGCAGGACCACTTCTGCGCTCGGCCCTTCCGGCTGGCTGGTTTATTGCTGATAAATCTGGAGCCGGTGAGCGTGGGTCTCGCGGTATCATTGCAGCACTGGGGCCAGATGGTAAGCCCTCCCGTATCGTAGTTATCTACACGACGGGGAGTCAGGCAACTATGGATGAACGAAATAGACAGATCGCTGAGATAGGTGCCTCACTGATTAAGCATTGGTAACTGTCAGACCAAGTTTACTCATATATACTTTAGATTGATTTAAAACTTCATTTTTAATTTAAAAGGATCTAGGTGAAGATCCTTTTTGATAATCTCATGACCAAAATCCCTTAACGTGAGTTTTCGTTCCACTGAGCGTCAGACCCCTCTTACGGTTGCGATAACTTCCTGCGTATATATTCCCGTGGTGAGCGATATCCCAGTGCACTATGCGGATGATGTTCGTTGTAATGACTGAACGCCACCGCCAGATTCATCACCGCTGCCTCGCTGTCCGGTTTCGGCATGATGCTGATGTAGTCCCGTTTTATCGTCATCACGAAGCTTTCTGCTATGCCATTGCTTTCCGGGCTTCGCACTGCTGTCGTACAAGGCTCCAGTCCCAGCAACCGGGCGAACGCCGGCACTGTTGGCAACTGCCTTCCGAAGCGTTTTTCCACCGCACCCAGCATGACATCCTGCACCGTTTCTTTGTCATAGCCTCCGGTGCTCGCTGCCCAGTCAATGATCTCCCTGTCGCAGCAGTCCTGCGCGAAGGTCACCCGCAGCTTTTCGCCATTATCACAGCGGAACTCAAAGCCATCTGAGCACCAGCGCCGGTTACTTTCCGCTACTGCTACGCGCCCCTTATGGGCCCGCTTACGGCAAGGATCAGCGGGTTTACGTTCAAGAAGCAGATTATGCGTTCTCATAATGCGATACACCCGCTTTGCATTAACCACAGGCAGGCCGTCCCGCTCCGACTCCCGTCGCAGCAGCGCCCACACACGGCGATAACCATACGTCGGCAGGTCAGCCACCGCCATGTTTATCCGGGACAATACGGTGGTATCGTCAGAACGGGGCTGCCGTCTGCGATCCTGTCAGTCAGATGGCCGGTGAACCCGAATGCTCAACTGCGCACGCGACACGCCAAGACTTCTGCAAACGTCGCTTATTCGTCGTTCCCAGGCAACGAGGGCGCATGCGCAATCCATTTTTTTGCCCGGCCGAACTCCACGGCCTCTTTGAGTATCTCGGCTTCCATCGTCTTTTTGCCCAGAAGGCGCTGGAGTTCGCGAATTTGCTTATTGGCGGCAGCGAGTTCGGAGGCCGGCACCACTTCCTCGCCCGATGCAACAGCCGTCAGTGAACCGTCTTAATATTGCTTGCGCCATTTGAATATCTGGTTTGCATTGATGCCATGCAGGCGCGCGACATGAGACACGGTCATACCGGGCTCCATAGTCTGCTGAATAATGGCAATTTTTTCCTGCGGTGTACGACGCCGACGCCGCTCAGGTCCTGATAACACTTCAACCATCTTATCGTTCTGACTGGTATTAAACATAGTTCCAAGACTACCTCTTATTTTAAGAGAGTCGAAGTGTCTGGTGATCTATGGGCCCAGTCTAGCCCTCTTCCAAGTGTAGGGAGATATAGTCAAAGTTTGCTTCTCCGCCGATGAGTCCGCCCTGCGTCGGATAGTCCGATTTTTTACCGGCGAAGCACGGCTCTCCTAACCCTATCTAAAGCGAATAACTTTTTTCAACAGGGCCGCGTGCCAATGCAAGAGCGATAGGCGCTCTACGCGCCAATTTGACCACTTAAAACAGGTAAATTGAGGGGTTGTAATGTGTTGATGTAACAGGCTTTTATTTTAATGTCTTGGCATATGTATAATGGTAGTCTAGCCCTCCTTTCAACAAGGAGTACTCATGGAAACCTACAATCATACATATCGGCACCACAACTTTTCACATAAAGACTTAAGTGATCTCACCTTCACCGCTTGCACATTCATTCGCAGCGACTTTCGACGTGCTAACTTGCGTGATACGACATTCGTCAACTGCAAGTTCATTGAACAGGGTGATATCGAAGGCTGCCACTTTGATGTCGCAGATCTTCGTGATGCAAGTTTCCAACAATGCCAACTTGCGATGGCAAACTTCAGTAATGCCAATTGCTACGGTATAGAGTTCCGTGCGTGTGATTTAAAAGGTGCCAACTTTTCCCGAACAAACTTTGCCCATCAAGTGAGTAATCGTATGTACTTTTGCTCAGCATTTATTTCTGGATGTAATCTTTCCTATGCCAATATGGAGAGGGTTTGTTTAGAAAAATGTGAGTTGTTTGAAAATCGCTGGATAGGAACGAACCTAGCGGGTGCATCACTGAAAGAGTCAGACTTAAGTCGAGGTGTTTTTTCCGAAGATGTCTGGGGGCAATTTAGCCTACAGGGTGCCAATTTATGCCACGCCGAACTCGACGGTTTAGATCCCCGCAAAGTCGATACATCAGGTATCAAAATTGCAGCCTGGCAGCAAGAACTGATTCTCGAAGCACTGGGTATTGTTGTTTATCCTGACTAATTGCTTTGATGTGTGATTTTAAACGCTCAAATTTATAAAACGAATAATATTGTCAACCTTGCAATAATAGACATAGGGACAACCATGTATAAATTTTTACCCTCAGGCGTCTTCACAATAGAGCCATATAGCAGTGGGTCACTTAGTGGGCTTAATTTTTCCATTAAAGATAATATTAATATTGCTCAGTATAAAACATCATATGGTAGCCCATCTTGGCAAGTAAACATAAGGCTGCCATTTATAAGGCACTGTTGCAAAAATGTGGAGGTGATAGGGGTACTACGCCGGAACCCCAGATTTTTCCGTCCGTTCAAATTATCCACGGTTGAACAGCTTGATCCCGTCCGCCCGCAGTTGACCAACAGGGGAAATATGCCTGTACAAAGTTTGCCGGGTTATCCCAAGTTCCTGGCATAGCGTACTGACCTTTGTTTCTGATTGTCCCATTGATGCCATTGCCAGTCGCAGTTTGACTGGCGTCATTTTATAAGGTCGGCCGCCGTTCCGCCCACGGGCTCTTGCTGATGCCAGACCTGCAGTCGTTCTTTCAGCAATCAGTTCGCGCTCAAACTCCGCCAGTGCGGCAAAGATACCGAAGACAAGCTTGCCAGCGGCCGTTGTTGTGTCGATAGTCGCCCCGTGACCGGTCAGCACTTTCAGACCGGTCCCCCTCGCGGTCAGGTCGTGCACTGTATTAATGAGATGACGAAGATCACGACCGAGGCGGTCCAGCTTCCATACGACCAGCGTGTCTCCGGGTCGTAGTGCTTTCAGACAGGCTGTAAGTCCAGGACGCTCTTCTCGTTTGCCCGATGCCCGGTCCTCATAAAAATGGGCACTGTTGCAAAGTTAGCGATGAGGCAGCCTTTTGTCTTATTCAAAGGCCTTACATTTCAAAAACTCTGCTTACCAGGCGCATTTCGCCCAGGGGATCACCATAATAAAATGCTGAGGCCTGGCCTTTGCGTAGTGCACGCATCACCTCAATACCTTTGATGGTGGCGTAAGCCGTCTTCATGGATTTAAATCCCAGCGTGGCGCCGATTATCCGTTTCAGTTTGCCATGATCGCATTCAATCACGTTGTTCCGGTACTTAATCTGTCGGTGTTCAACGTCAGACGGGCACCGGCCTTCGCGTTTGAGCAGAGCAAGCGCGCGACCATAGGCGGGCGCTTTATCCGTGTTGATGAATCGCGGGATCTGCCACTTCTTCACGTTGTTGAGGATTTTACCCAGAAACCGGTATGCAGCTTTGCTGTTACGACGGGAGGAGAGATAAAAATCGACAGTGCGGCCCCGGCTGTCGACGGCCCGGTACAGATACGCCCAGCGGCCATTGACCTTCACGTAGGTTTCATCCATGTGCCACGGGCAAAGATCGGAAGGGTTACGCCAGTACCAGCGCAGCCGTTTTTCCATTTCAGGCGCATAACGCTGAACCCAGCGGTAAATCGTGGAGTGATCGACATTCACTCCGCGTTCAGCCAGCATCTCCTGCAGCTCACGGTAACTGATGCCGTATTTGCAGTACCAGCGTACGGCCCACAGAATGATGTCACGCTGAAAATGCCGGCCTTTGAATGGGTTCATGTGCAGCTCCATCAGCAAAAGGGGATGATAAGTTTATCACCACCGACTATTTGCAACAGTGCCCAGTCCACGCCTCAGAACTTGTGGGCTCGCTTTTAAAAAGTTCCCGTCCGTCAGGGCTGGCGCAGGCGATTATGGAGGTGGGACGGGTCAACAAGACGCTGTACCTCCTCAACTACATTGATGATGAAGAATATCGTCGCAGGATACTGACTCAGCTTAACCGGGGAGAAGGCCGTCACGCCGTGGCAAGGGCGATCTGTTACGGCCAACGTGGTGAGATTAGAAAACGTTACCGTGAGGGGCAGGAGGATCAACTGGGTGCGCTGGGGCTTGTCACTAACGCAGTTGTATTGTGGAACACGCTTTATATGCAGGAAGCGCTATCACATTTGCGCAGCGCTGGTGAGATCCCGGAAGACGAGCATATCTCACGCCTGTCGCCACTGATGTACGGTCATATCAACATGCTGGGACATTATACGTTCACGCTGCCGGAAAATATTCTGAAGGGAGAGTTGAGGCCATTAAATTTCAATTCAAACAATGAATTATTGCCTTAACGTGGTTTTTTACACGATTGAACCTCGAACCCCTATATCGGCTAAAGCACTCCGGTAGCTTGATTCACCCCACGGCCACGGCAGGATCTTGGCCGTCGCAAGCGCCAGGGGAAAATCTTCAGCTGCAAGCCTGAGTGATTTCATGTGCGTGTAATCCATCGCCCAGATGATTTTTGTGAAGAAGAACTCGCGCTCGTTCATGTCCGGGCGCGCGTCCTGGCCCTCCGTGCCAACGGCCAGCAAGTAATCGGCCTGAATTGGCAGTATCAGCGCGCGTAGTAAGTCATGGATCGCCGGTTGCGGCAGTCTGCGCGCCAGATTAATTACCCGGTCGAACTTCAGTTTATCCTGCTTGCGCTTGTCGGTCTGCTCCATCAGATTTCATGGCCCCCTTCTTCATGCTCATGCTCATGGGTGTGTTCTTTTCCGGTATGGCTCTGTTCCGCCTGAGACGTCTGCGGCATGGCGTAATCGTCGTAAATGCTGCTGTCAAAGTCGTAGTCTGATGCTTCGGCATAATGCTCGTAATCGGCATACTCCTGCGCGCTCCACTGCTGATCGTCGGCAGCAGCATAATCATGGGCCAGTTCTGCATCATTTTGCTGTGCTTCATGACGCCGCAGGCCAACGGAATCATCCATAGGGTTCTGCTTAAGATGAAAGGCGTCCTCTGCGTTGCTCACCGGCTGATAATCAGTGCCGGTTGTCATGTTATGTTCATCGGGTTTCTGGTTAAACGCCATGCTTTCCCCCGTGGCTTCTGGCAGACCTTTTTCAGCTGATCGGGTTTCTAAACTGGTATCGCGGCCAATATCCTTAAACCTGGCCTCAAGCCCAAAGAAACGGTCAATTTCTGCGGCCGTGGTTTTCGGGCTGTCGCGGCTCACGCTCGATGCCAAAGATTTTTTATCGTCGGTAAAAATTTCCACCTCATGACGCGCACGCGAAATACCAACATAAAAAACGTCCTTAGAAGTGGTAAGCGATTTGGTATCTATGTTGAACAACACGCGATCACAGGTAAGCCCCTGGGATTTGTGGACGGTGGTTGCATAAGCATAGGAAAGATAAGAAGCCTGTTTTTTGTCCAGCTCAACCGTGCGCCCTTTTTTGTCCTCAAGCGTCAGTTTTTCACCCTCCACGGTTTTCACCGTGAAGCGGTCGCCGTTGGCAACGTCCAGCGTTTTATCGTTACGCGTTACCATGACCTTATCGCCCGGCGCCAGTTCGGCGCTGACTGCCTGGTATACAGACAGCTTGGTGTGTGTACGCGGGCTGAAAGCGATCTGCTCACCGCTGCTGCTTTCAACCGTCAATTTGTTGCCCGGCCCGGTATCAAGAACCTGGTAAGACTCGCCCCGCTTCATACCATTTTTGTAATCCTGTTCGGGGATAATGATTTGCCCTTTACTGAAATAACGGCTGTCGCGGCGTTCCGCCTGTGTCGAATCCACGCGGTCAAGTAGCGTGAACGTTTCGCCGGTTCCGGCAAGCCCCAGATTGCCCCGGATGTAGTCATTGAGGGTTTTGCGTGAGGCGTTCGTACCAGAGATTATCAGGGTGGCATCCTGTTGTTCTGAGGACAGAGACAGGTAGCGATCGGCAAGTTGAGCGAGTCGGGGCGCTTCTTCCTTCAGTTCGTTCACGCCGGTGATATTTTTCAGGGCGCGCGCGGCATTACCTTCAGCGGCATACTTAACCGCCTCAAGCAAAACTTCATTCTTCTGTCGCTGAATGTCTTTCATGTAGCTGGTCTGCATACCTGCTTTAATCAGCTGCTCAAAAGGCTTACCGGCTTCTACCGCTTTCGTCTGTGACGTATCCCCCAGGAATACCGCGCGAGCGTTATGCTTCTCGATCACCTCCATCAGCTGTTTCATCTGCCGGGCGGGTATAACCCCGGCTTCATCAATGAATACGACTGATTTTTCATCCAGCTTTTTATCCTTCGCTTTGAGGAAGGCGGCAACGGTGCGGGCCGGTAATCCATCATCTTCAAGCGCTTTTTTCTGTGTCCCATAGGGGGCCAGCGCCGTGACCTTCAGCCCTTGTGACTCCAGCAGCTCTTTAGCGGCCATCGTCATATAGCTTTTACCGGTACCGGCGTAACCATGTGCGGCCACAAAACGATCTTTGCTCGTCACAATTTCTGTAACTGCGCGCATCTGCTCATTCTTGAGGGTTTTCCCGGCGAGCAGCTGGCCTGCAATCTCTGCGGTCAGCTGTCGCGGCATCTGCCCCCGGCCGCGTGATTCGATAGTCAGAATGGAACGCTCAAGGCGAATACCCTCCACGGTAGTGACGCGGTGGCTGGTCTTTTTAAGCCTGCCGTTTTTAATACCATCATCTACCGCAAAACGGGCTTTATCCGCACGCATCCCGCTATTCGTCAGCGAGTCGATCCACTCTTTGCGCGTCAGAGTTTCGGCCATAACTGAAGCACCGACCTTCAGCGTTGATTGATACCGGGCTTCGCCCTCGATGATGGCGCCCTTCTGTACCGCCTTCAGGTACGCTTTTTCAACATCGGCCATTGTGGCATGGCCCAGCACCTGCTTATTAGCGATCTGAATCAGCTTCTGGCGTTCAAAGCTGGCATCGCGCTCTGACAGCGACTTAACTGCAAACTGGATAGCCCGGTCAGCTTTAACCTCAGGGCTGGTAAAATCCGGGGCCATGTTGCGCGCAATATCAGCCTCCAGAGGTTTACCGTGTCCCTGCCATTCACGGTTATCAAAATCAATGCCTAGCGTTTTGGCGCGGCTGGCCCATTCCTGGTGAATTTCTTCACGGGAATGCTCTGTTTTCTTTTCACGCGTCGCCATCGAGACGCGGCTTTTCGTCTGAGCATCGGCGGTTTCCCGCGTCAGGCCCATTGCAGCGAGTCCCTTTTCAATTTGCTCCGACCGGCGGGAAAAAGCGCGAATCTGTTCGTCTGAAAAATGGGCCATATCGAACGTGTTATTTTTGCTGTTGTAACGCAGCTCATAACCGGCTTTGGTCAACTCCAGCGCCAGCTCCTGTTTGTAAACATCGCCCAGGTGCATTTTGTTACGCATCAGCTCATCATTTTTGAGCGCGCGCCACTGGCCGTCCTCGCGCTGGGTCATGTTCATGACAAAAGCGTGGGTGTGCAAATCAGGATCTAGCGCCCTGGACGTTTCGTGGCGAAAAGTAGCGACGACAAGGTTATTGGTATTCTGGGTTACTGATTTCCCCTGGCGAGTCGTCCGGGCCTGCGCGAGTTTTTCAGCTTCACGCACAGCAGCGGCAACAGCTTTTTCATGAGCCTCGATAATGGTTTTATCGCCGTGTATCAGCGCCTGCATGGATACCCCTTTAGGCGCTGAAAACGTCAGGTCGTAGCCCAGACGCTCTTTTTTGGCATCACCCACGTGTCGCTGCATATGCGTGAAGGTATCTATCTCTCCGACAAGCAGCTCTTTAAACCGGGCTGATTCAACGTCCCCGGATAAGCCGAGGGCTTCAGCTCCGGTTCCCTGCCAGGACGTGAATGATGAATCCTTACTGTAGTAATCATCCTTTGCATCAGAGTAGTAGCCCACAACGCTAGTGACGTTCTGGCGGGTAATCGTGGTTATATCAAGCATCAGATCTCCCTCAGTTCAATGCCAGGAACAGGGTTTTTGCGATGGTATTTAACGTGTTTAGCCTTGAACTTAGCGACGGGCATATCACCAGGCAACGCCAGATAGCCGGTGAGGTTTGGCAACATTGATATTTCGGTAGGCGTTACGGCACGAACAACTTTAACGTCGCGGCGTTTACGGACAATCCAGGGCTTCTGAGGATCGGATTCTTTACGCTCAACTTCGCCTTCTATCTCACCGAGTGAGCGCGACATTTGATCCAACGTTTCATCACCGAGACGGCTGCCGCCCAGCACGATGTTAGAACGCATGTTAGCCAGAATTGTCTGAGCCATATCCCGACCATAAACCTTAACCAGCTGAGAATAGGTTTGATAGCCAGCATAAACACACAGACCGCTTTTACGCCCTTTGGTCAGTGCATCGTTGAGGTTTGGCAGAAACTGGAGTGATTCCAGCTCGTCAATAAATACATTAATGCGGCTTTCTTTTTCACCCATACCCAGCACGATAGAAAAAATCGAATCCAGCCAGCAGGAAATTAGCGGATTAAGTGACCTTTTCATTTCTTCCTGCCAGGTGATAAACAGGGTTCCCGGCTTTCCATCATCAAGCCAGTCACGCAGGGAAAAATTACCTTCCGGCATTTTCAAATGTGGGGCAAGATTCTTACTGAGAACAAATCGCGCGCTTCCAACTGCTTTTTCAGACCCGGAAAAAATAGCTTCGGCAGGCGTCCCCATTAAAAATTCTTTTAATTTTTTCTGGTCAACGTTACAGGCCCAGTGAATAACTTCTTCCATAGTTACTGTGCTATATAGGCTGTGAAGTTTTTTCGAAACTTCACTAAAAATAAGACGGCCATAGCCGAACCATTCTTCAGTAGCCATATCAGGGCTTTCCTGAACAATAGAGTTCACTAAGCGCTCGTAATCATATGAACGGCGAATTTCATTGAAAAACACCCAGCCTTCAGTGCGTTTATCATAGGCGTTTAAAATAACATCGCCGGGACGATAGAAATTCTTTAAGAAGCCCCCATTTGGATCTAAAGCAATATTTTTGCCGCCTCTAATGATGCTCTTAAATAACAGTTCATTGAAAATTGTGGTTTTACCAGTACCGGTTGTACCGGCAATCGAAAAATGCAAGTTCTCAGCGTATGTAGGTATGGGGATATTAGCCACGGTTAACTGGTTGACACCTCTTTCGCGTGTTTTATCAGCGAGTGTTCTGGCGCGAACAAGCTCTGTACCACGATAAATCTTTTTGAATCTTTCGCCTTTAAACACGCGTGATTTATCATAAATGATAAAAGCGATCAGACCGCCAACACCAATAAACCAGCCAGCAATTAAAGCTGACCATAAAGGCCATAGCGAAAAAGTATTCTTAACCAGATACGGAATCAGGTATTTAGCCGTGGATGGATCAATACCGTAGGTAAATTTTGCAACTAGAAACCATACCATCACTGGAGGCAAAGTAATTGCAAATAAAAATGCTAAGCCTCTTTCTCTATCGTCCATTTCAGCGCTCCTTTTTTGGTTCCCAGACTTTGTAGCCGTTACGTTCAACCTCTGCTTTTGCCGCTTTGGTTTTGCCCGGTTCTGCTATCGAGCGCAGGAGGATTAGCGTTTCAATAGCGAGTGATTCATGCAACATCATCTGTCCTGCCGGTGGGAATTTTACGCCAGATAGCGTTTCGGTTATTGCCTTCAGCTCATCGCGCAGTGGGCCAAAATCCGCATCTGAAGCACGGTCAAAAAGATAATCCAGTTTGCGATTTACGTCGCTCAGCCGGTCGGCAACTATTTTCAACCCGGACTCCCGATCACCTGGGCCAGCTTCAATGCAGCGCCGCAGATAATCTGACCGATTACCTCCTGAAACCAGGTCTATATAGGCCAAAAGTTCATCTGATACTTTTGCGGTTATTATTGGCATTCAGTCCTCACATTGTGCATTTTTTAAACAAAAAATTGGGATCTAACAAGCTGAAATCTTAGTATTACCAAAGTAATAAAGCAAACTCATTATAAAACAATGAGTTATTGGGTGTTTTTAATACCTAATTATTACCGAATATTGTTGCTATTTATTTTTTTATCTTTTAAATCAGTATGATAGCGTGATTTATCGCGCTGCGTTAGGTGTATAGCAGGTTAAGGGATAAAAAATCATCTTTTTTGGTAGGGGCGATCTACGTAGGTTAAGGACTAACTGGCTAAAAAGCGTTCAATATTCCGTATTCATGCTTGCATGAATACCAGTACAACAAAAGTACATCAAAATTACATCAAAATTACATCACTTGAAGGTTGACAGTACAACAAAATTACATCATTCTTTGGTCATGAGGTAGCCAGTACAACAAAAGTACATCAAAAGTACATCAAAATTACATCAAAATTACATCATTCTAAATGAGGGTACTATGAAGCCCAAAAGTATCAGGGCGGCACTTCAGTTGATGTTGCCGGAAATAGAAGAAATGCTGTCACTGGGAGTTTCCAGGGAGGAAATTTATAAGGCAGTTTCTGAACGC
The DNA here is from genome assembly GCF_021733145.1 of Edwardsiella piscicida. Classification (NCBI taxonomy): domain Bacteria; kingdom Pseudomonadati; phylum Pseudomonadota; class Gammaproteobacteria; order Enterobacterales; family Hafniaceae; genus Edwardsiella; species Edwardsiella piscicida. Next base: position 45,528 of record NZ_CP090969.1, read on the forward strand.
TTCGGCCTGGAAGGTGTGAACGTTCGTAGCTTTGATACGTCCCTATATAGAGCGCGGCAAATCCGGAAAAATGGAATGCACAATACACATGAAAGGATGCCGAACAATGATGATAGTGTATTGCACAATACACAAAAAGGAGGTAGCGAGAAAGGTGCAGAGGAAAGTGTATTGCACAATACACAAACGCCGCCTGAGCCTGAACCGCAAGGAAGTGAAAAAAAAGAAAGTCCCGGCATTATTGATAAAGAGTTCTTCAATAAAATCAGTGAAGATTTCGACCCTAAGATGTTCAATAAAAAATTCTGAGGTGATTTATGAAAGTAGCGGTAATTAATTACAGTGGCAGCGTTGGTAAAACCTTAATTTCATCCTACCTGTTAGCCCCGCGTCTGACTGGAGCAAAATTCTATGCGGTTGAAACTATCAACCAGTCTGCTTCCGATCTGGGGATTGAGAATGTTTCCATTTTTAAAGGTGATGACTTTTCACGGTTGATTGAAGATATTGTTTTTGAAGATGCCGGGATTATTGATATTGGTGCGTCAAACGTAGAAGCGTTCCTGATGGCAATGTCCCGCTTTGACAGTGGCGCGAATGAATTTGATAAGTATGTAATCCCGGTTACGCCTGATAATAAGGCCATTGATGAAAGCCTGAAAACAGCACATACGTTAAGTAAGGCAGGTGTAAGCAGCGATAAAATCATCTTTGTTCCAAACCGCATTAGTCCAGATAGTGAAGTAGAGGATGTACTGGCGCCGGTATTTGAATTTGTCAAACGAACGAAAGTTGGCAAAATCAGCAAGAAATCTGTTATTTATAACAGTGAAGTTTTCGAATATCTCGCGTATCACCGTATCTCATTCGAAGCATTGACCGCTGAAGATCCAGAAGAATTTAAAGCCCGCGCTAAACAAACAACGGATGCTGACGAGCGCAAAAAACTGGCCCGCCGTTATACCTACATGAAACAGGCAATTCCTGTTAAAGCTAATCTCGATAAAGCATATGCGGCTTTAATGGGAGAATAAAATGGAAAAGCAGCCAGATAAATTTGAAGTTCTGATGGATTGGTTTTTAGGTGACGCGAAGGAAATCACCGCAAGTCAGAAAGAAATGACTGAGATACTTTCTGCGCTTTCGGAAAAGCTGGCAAAAGACACCGAAAGTTTAGGAGAGACGGCAGACTCTCTTAAACGGACTTTAGTAGAAAACCAGCGTTCAATTAGCCTGGCAATTAGTGATGATGCTAAGGCGCGTGAGGAATTTCTGACGAAGTTCCGCCGCGCGCAGGCGTCCAGAGCTGAGACGTTAACCCGTCAGATCCTTTTTATTACAGCTGGCTGCACTATTGTGGGCGCCGCCGTGGGTGCCGCGATAGCCATAATTCTACTGAGATAATGTAAACCGGGCATGTCCCGGTTTTTTTTCAAGCGAAGCGCGGAGGCCGCAGGCCGGAGGCATTAGTGGCCGCCGCCCGAAGGGGCGAGACGCGTAGCGGCTCGATGCGCAGCACGGCAGAACGGCCCCGCAGGGGTAATGCCCGGTTTAATTCAACGTGACAGTCACGTGGAGGAAAAATATGAATGACCGACAGCGTGAACAAGCCCGTATTCGCCAGGCCCGGCGCCGCGCGCGACTCAAAGAGGAAGGCGCTAGCGTGACAGTCACGCTAACAAAACAGGAAGAAGCAATGTTACAGGAGCTTTGCCGGGTTCGTCGTCCAGGACGAACAGCCTATTCCACGAATGAGTTTTTCCAACTGCTGCTGATCCGAAACTGGCAACAGTGGCAGGAGCAAAAGGCGCAGCTGGGGAAATGCCAGGCTTGCGGAAAGCTGAAAGCGGAGGGAGGTTGCGGCGGCGAACGGCAGAGCGAAACCTTTAACTGCTGGCTAGCCGTCGAAGCAAACGAGCTTAATGTGTAGTGTATTGTGCTATACAGAAATTGCCAAAAGCAGCGCGGAGTAATAACTGAAACGGCCGCGCAGCGGAAAGAAAAAAGCCCGGTCAATCCGGGTTTTTTTCTTTCGGCGGCTCAGTAATCGTCTAGATCTCCGCAGCCCAGCGGGCAACAATTACGCTCAATACCGTGGCTGCAATAATCGTTTTCCCGATCCTGCCGGATTTCTTCCGCGATCTCGTCTTGGGTCAGATAGTCAAATTCACGCCGCGCTACCGCGATCAGTTCTTCCCGATACTCGGCCGGAACGCCAGCAAGATAGCCGTCAATAACCGCGCTCAGGCGGCGCTGATACAGTTCATAAATCAGGCCGCAGCGGGGCTGCTGTTCGCGCGCAAAACTCTCACACTGGCGACGAAAATCTTCAAGAGTCTGCTCAAGGGTTTGTGTGGTCATGTCGTTTGTCCTCGATCTTTCTGTTAAAGACCCGGCTTGGCCGGGTCGTCAGTGCTATTTAGTTTGTTGCAGCAGCTGGTCTAATTTTGCCGCCAGTGCATACGTCGATGTGAAAGCGCCTTGCAGGCGCTGATTAGGCAGCTGGTTGAACGCTTCGAGGCAGGCGCGCAGCAATAATTCTTTCTGAGATTCGACTTCTTTTTTCAGCTGGGAAGGGGTGGTAACAGTGGTCATGCTTACTCCTTAGTGATCCGATACCGGCAATTTTTCGGGTGGCGGTATTGCCTCCCGATGATTTAATTATCGGTGATTACGCCTTTAAAGTCAATACAAGTACGGAATTTATTTACATGTTTTTATGCCCGTCAGGGCATGGAAGGCGACCGCGCCGGACTCCACCGGACACCGGCCGCAAATCGCCGGAAACTGCGGGACTGACCGGAGCAACAGGCCAACCCCCTTCCTGCTAAGCCATAACCCAGCCCGCCGCCACGCAGCTGCCGCACGTCCCCCACGGGGGTGCGCAGTGGGCGCCGCGCGCCTGCGCGCGGGTACAGCGGCCCGCCTGCGGGTCGCGGCGCGCGTACTGCGAGTTAGCGGCCGCCGCGCGGCCGGTTACGGGGACACCGCACCGTCACGGCCAGCGCCCCGCTGAGCTGCACAATCCACGGATAACACAATAGCGCACTGGCAAAGGATGCCGACGCCTGAAGGGCGTTGGCACCCCGAAGGGGCGGGGCGAGACGGGAACCGGCTCGATGCGCAGCACAGCAGAGCGGCCCCGAAGGGGTAACGCCCTGTGTGGCATCAGGATTTAGCGCAATGGCAGAACATGAGCTGGAGAGATCACCGGCAAGCAGCAGCAAAGGGGCGGCGCAGCCGCCCAGATGGCTGTTTGCCGATACCGGCGATTAATTAGAGCGGTGTTTAATATCCCCCGCGTGGCGGGGGACTAGGTTTCAGCAAGTCATGTTAAATACGTGTCCGTCATGTAAACTGAAATCCCCAATAAACAGATCCCGCGCATAGGCTACGATGTCAAAATATCGGGCTACGGATTCAGGAATTTCATTCAGTAGACCGCTATCATTCAGGTATTCCTCTGCAAAAGTTTCTTCGTCCTTAGCTTCGCCCATATAGGCATCTCTAAACAGGTCGAAATCAGTGCTATTAAACAGATCAACAAAGGCCACAAACGCCGCTTCGTTTCCTTCCTCGCGGGCTTGTTTAAAGCCGTTAATAAAATCCCAGTTGATATGGCACTCTGACGCCATATCAGACGGAATACCCTCCCAATCCTGGAACATAAATTCTGGATCAGCCTCATTTGCGTGTAACTCGCGGCAGCGCTCGTAAAACTCCTCTGAGCTATCAAAATCGGTCAGATCGAGCCAGGCTCCCGCAATGCTTCCGCAGTTGTATTTATGGTAAGTGCCAACATAAACAGAAGGGGTCGTAATATCAGTCATGGTGTACTCCTTAAAGCGCCGATACCGGCAATTTTTCGGGCGGCGGTATTGCCTCCCGATGATTTAATTATCGGTGATTACGCCTTTAAAGTCAATACAAGTACGGAATTTATTTACATGTTTTTATGCCCGTCAGGGCATGGAAGGCGACCGCGCCGGACTCCACCGGACACCGGCCGCAAATCGCCGGAAACTGCGGGACTGACCGGAGCAACAGGCCAACCCCCTTCCTGCTAAGCCATAACCCAGCCCGCCGCCACGCAGCTGCCGCACGTCCCCACGGGGGTGCGCGCAGTGGGCGCCGCGCGCCTGCGCGCGGGTACAGCGGCCCGCCTGCGGGTCGCGGCGCCGTACTGCGAGTTAGCGGCCGCCGCGCGGCCGGTTACGGGGGACACCGCACCGTCACGGCCAGCGCCCCGCTGAGCTGCACAATCCACGGATAACACAATAGCGCACTGGCAAAGGATGCCGACGCCTGAAGGGCGTTGGCACCCCGAAGGGGCGGGGCGGCCGCTTGCGGCCGGGCGAGTCCGGCGCAGGGTGTGGCCTGCCAAGCGTAGCGCGGAGGCCGAAGGCCGGAGGCGTTAGCGGCCGCTGCCCGCGTAAGCGGGGCGAGACGGGAACCGGCTCGATGCGCAGCACAGCAGAGCGGCCCCGAAGGGGTAACGCCCTGTGTGGCATCAGGATTTAGCACAATGTCAGAACATAAACTGGAGAGATCACCGGCAAGCAGCTGCAAGGGCGGCACAGCCGCCCCGATGGCTGTTACTTGTCTTTGTCGCGTAGCACTTTGATTAGGCCGGTTACGGCCGTAATCAGAGCGGCCAGCGAGGTGATGATTTGCGGTAGGTTTTCGAGGATGGTAGAGGTCATATAGCACCTGTAGAGAAGTTGGCGGGGTGTCGTTTCCGACGGCCGCACTGTAACCGGGCGAATAAGGCAGGTTGTCAACAGCTTGAGCGAAGCGTCTGTTGACAACCTGCCGCGCCCGGTTTCACTGCGGTCATAGGCGGAACGACCCACGCCAACGGAACGGCTTTATGACCGGGCAGCTGAGATACCGGCGAACCTGGCTGGCGGCTGACGCCAGCCGCCAAGCGCCAGCGCGGAGGGCGAAGCCCGGAGGCCAAGCGGAGCGCGGAGGCCGAAGGCCGGAGGCGTTAGCCCGCTGCCCGCGTAAGCGGGCGAGACGGGAACCGGCTCGATGCGCAGCACAGCAGAGCGGCCCCGAAGGGGTAACGCCCGGAGTCTGCCGCTGTTTATCTCTCGTTCCATCTGAAATCGGCGGTAAGGCCATTAAAAGGGTCAGTTTATCAGGGGGCGTTAGCCCCCATGTTGTTAATCATCAGGCAATATCGTCTTTGTAGCAGGCATAACCGAAGCTAAGCTCTGTTTTCATATAGTGGCGGGCAAAGTCCCAGGCATCGTGGCCGAAGTCCTCATAATCTGCCAGGACGATTTCGCGGGCTTTGTGCCATTGCTGTACGGAAGAAAGCGGCAGAACAGGGCAGGGAAGCGACCAGTCAGTGACGGTGTTGCAGATCATATCTGCCAGACGCTCCAGGGAGCCGTAAACCAGCTCTGTGCGCAGATCCGCCACCATGCGTTGTTTACGCAGTGATGCCAGATAATCAATCTCTTTGGTTATATCAGAATTTAAGCGGGTCTGGTAATCCATGATGTACTCCTTTGCGCGCCGATACCGGCAATTTTGCGGGCGACGGTGTTGCCTCCCGATGATTTAATTATCGGTGATTATGTCCTCAAAGTCAATATAAGTACTGAATGTGCATACAAAATTTATATCTTGCAAAGCGTTCATAGAGTGCCTGAATCGCTTTCTGACAGCCTCAATAAAAAGGCGGGGATTACCCGCCTTTTTCTTACAGCTGCTTACGTGGCTTTTTACGCGTCATATACAACGGTATCGCGCAGTCTACCGCGTACAAAAAGCACGCCAGCGCGCCGCAACCGTACAGAAACGCAAGCGGCTTATTATCGAAGTAGCTGAAAACCCCTGTCGCCGCACACAGGCCCAGAACAGAGACGCAGGCGCAGGTGATCTGCACCAGATCCCTGTATCCCGCACGAACGATAAACCAGGGCAGGGCAAGCGCAGCGGCGCTAAAAATTAATGCGAGAGGGACAAAAACGAGATAGTGATACATGTGAACTCCTTGATGGTTGCCGATACCGGCGATTGTTCGGGCGGCGGTATTGCCACCCGATGATTTAATTAGAGGTTTTGCGCGTCCAGGAGATTGACCTGAGCCGGGGTAACGTGAAACTTTTCCCCTTTATGGATCACGTTATGCGGGGCGCTAATTTCATCACTGATAAAGCTAACCGGGTAACGTTTTTTACCGCAAATCCGCTCGCTAAACCACGCCACTTTTGCCGCTGGCCGATCCACTGGATGAACAATCACACCGGCCATGCTGCAACCCGTTGCGGGTCGTCCAGCGTAATGCTTACCGGGACTGTATCCCGGTAAAAAAACTTAACCGGCGGCACACCTGCCTGCGTAGCGGCTGCGACAACTGCAAGCCCGATAACCGCTATCCGATTAATAAGCATTTTATTCCCCTTACTCATGCTGATATCACCTTGCCAGCTGTTACCAGTTTACGAAATTCGCTTTCATGAATTTCACGCCCATGCTCAAGCGTTGAATACACGTTGCCGATAAGCCAGTTACCAGCCGTTTTTGTCTCGGTATACCACCATGCTTCTGTCAGAGTAAGCAGCGGTTCGCTATCCTCGCCCTTCTCATAGATCCAGATTTTAGTGACGTCTTTACCCGTTTCGTTGCTGCCCTGAATGGTAGGGTCAAAGGTATGTTCAATCTCTATATCGAAGTAACGCTGAAGGAAGTTAGTAAAGTGCATGACGACTCCTGTAAGCGCCGATACCGGCAATTTTTCGGGTGGCGGTGTTGCCTCCCGATGATTTAATTATCGGTGATTACGCCTTTAAAGTCAATACAAGTACGGAATTTATTTACATGTTTTTATGCCCGTCAGGGCATGGAAGGCGACCGCGCCGGACTCCACCGGACACCGGCCGCAAATCGCCGGAAACTGCGGGACTGACCGGAGCAACAGGCCAACCCCCTTCCTGCTAAGCCATAACCCAGCCCGCCGCCACGCAGCTGCCGCACGTCCCCCACGGGGGTGCAGTGGGCGCCGCGCGCCTGCGCGCGGGTACGGCGGCCCGCCTGCGGGTCGCGGCGCCGTACTGCGAGTTAGCGGCCGCCGCGCGGCCGGTTACGGGGGACACCGCACCGTCACGGCCAGCGCCCCACTGAGCTGCACAATCCACGGATAATGCAGGAGACGAATCATGATAGGAGGCTGAAGGGGAAATGAGCGGCAGCAGGGGAAGGGGTTGCCAAGCGGAGCGCGGAGGCCGCAGGCCGGAGGCGTCAGTGGCAGCTGCCCGCGTGAGCGGGGCGAGACGCGTAGCGGCTCGATGCGCAGCACAGCAGAACGGCCCCGGAGGGGTGACGTCCGGGGGTTCGCTTTTAAAGATTTTCGACCACATCAGTAAATCGTAGTGACACCATGAAGCAAAAGTATCGTGCAGACCAGAATCAACAACAGTAACAGCAGACCTTTTTTTCGACGTAATAAAACCGGCCCCAAAGCGCCCGCAAGAAGCACACTCAACACGATTTCCGTTATGCTAATCGTATTCATAATCTCTCACGTTTCCCTTTTTAGAACTCTGCCACACACGGATAAAACCTTATAACAAAGCAACAAAACCCGTTATTCAGACACGGTAATGCCTAGTTTTTTTGCCAGAATTTCAGATGACAAAGAAACCCTTATCGACTTCCCGGTTACAAGGTGAATGATTGTGGCTTCATGCCCTTCAACAGAGTGGGATATTAACTCACGCTGAATGATATGCGTCTCTCCATCATTTCCCGTCACGGCTATTAGGCTCTCTGTAGAACAGGGGTTGATACTACTAATGTTGGTGTTGTTTTCGGTTTTGTTCAGCATCGCTGATCCTCAAATATCGGTTTGTGTTACGTCTGCCGCTTTGCGCTGGATAAGCGACTTAAAGAAATCCGACGCCTTCAGAATATCGCTATCCTGGAAGTCGGGAAATGTCGCTTCTGTCAGCTCCTGCGCCGTACCTGCCCGTATAACGGTTTCATCGCGGATCATCGTTCGCTTAACGCCATCAGCCTGTTTTTTGCTGAAGGAGTGCCGGAAAATAATCGCGTATTGGCCGCCGCTATCCTGATGAACAGAAGTATCCCAGCGATGATTACCCTGTTTACGATAGTGGTGATAGATTTGCTGGCCGTAGCGCTCCTGATCGGAATTACGGTAATCGAACATTAACAGTTCCAAAAGCATTAACCGATCTGGCAATTGCCAGGCGGTAGGGTGTTGAAGTGTCGCTAACATAGTTTCCCCTGAGCGTGACAGTCACGATAAGGCGGGCTTTGCCCGCCTGGTTATCAGTTAATCAATGGCACGATAAATACGATTCTGGCTTTCGTTCTCCAGCGTATTAACGTACTCCCGCAACAGGTGATACCGGTTAGCCATCGTTTCGTTCAGTTCGGCTTTGCCTTCTTCATATGCCAGCCCGCAAAAGTAACTGTAGGCATACAGACAAACAATAATCCCTACTTCGCGCGCGCTGCATTCACCTTCAAAATAGTTAGGTAACGAGAGCCAAAGAGGTTGGGGCGCTTCCATAAAAAACGCGCCATTGCTGGCCTGAAGGTATTCCCAATACCCTCCCTGGTAGTCTTTAGCGTAACGATTCAGAAAGGACTGAATGAAGTGATCTGCGCTGAAGAAAGCGCCACGAAATGCCGCAGGCATGAAGTTCATGCGGGCGTTTTCAGAAATGTAGCGGGCGGTGATTTCGATAGTTTCCATGATACTTCCTCTTTAAGCCGATACCGGCGATGGTTAAGCGGCAGGCACATCACCTGCCACTTTTTAATTATCGTACAATGGGGCGTTAAAGTCAATACAAGTACGGATTATATTTACCTAATTTTATGCCCGTCAGAGCATGGAAGGCGACCTCGCCGGACTCCACCGGACACCGGGGGCAAATCGCCGGAAACTGCGGGACTGACCGGAGCGACAGGCCACCCCCCTCCCTGCTAGCCCGCCGCCACGCGGCCGGTTACAGGGGACACTGAGAAAGCAGAAAGCCAACAAACACTATATATAGCGTTCGTTGGCAGCTGAAGCAGCACTACATATAGTAGAGTACCTGTAAAACTTGCCAACCTGACCATAACAGCGATACTGTATAAGTAAACAGTGATTTGGAAGATCGCTATGAAGGTCGATATTTTTGAAAGCTCCGGCGCCAGCCGGGTACACAGCATCCCTTTTTATCTGCAAAGAATTTCTGCGGGGTTCCCCAGCCCGGCCCAGGGCTATGAAAAGCAGGAGTTAAACCTGCATGAGTATTGTGTTCGTCACCCTTCAGCAACTTACTTCCTGCGGGTTTCTGGCTCGTCAATGGAAGATGGCCGCATCCATGATGGTGACGTACTGGTTGTGGATCGCTCGCTGACGGCCAGCCACGGCTCAATCGTAGTCGCCTGCATCCATAATGAATTTACCGTGAAGCGGCTACTGCTGAGGCCCAGACCCTGCCTGATGCCGATGAACAAAGATTTTCCTGTGTACTACATTGACCCGGATAATGAGAGCGTTGAAATCTGGGGAGTGGTTACGCATTCCCTTATCGAGCATCCGGTATGTTTGCGCTGATTGATGTCAATGGCATGTACGCCAGCTGTGAGCAGGCATTTAGGCCAGATCTGGCAAACCGAGCAGTGGCCGTTTTATCCAACAATGACGGCAACATTGTGGCCCGTAATTACCTGGCGAAGAAAGCGGGCCTGAAAATGGGCGATCCGTACTTCAAAGTCAGACCCATAATCGAGCGTCATAACATCGCTATTTTTAGCTCTAATTACACTCTCTATGCCTCCATGTCGGCCCGGTTCGCGGCCGTAGTTGAGTCCCTTGCAAGCCACGTCGAACAGTATTCAATCGACGAGCTTTTTGTTGACTGCAAAGGGATAACGGCCGCCATGAGCCTTGACGCTTTCGGGCGCCAACTGCGCGAGGAAGTCAGGCGACACACAACGCTGGTATGCGGGGTCGGTATTGCCCGTACTAAGACGCTGGCGAAGCTGTGTAACCACGCTGCAAAAACATGGCCCGCTACTGGCGGGGTGGTTGCTCTGGACGATGGCGCCAGACTGAAGAAATTAATGAGCATCCTGCCGGTTGCGGAAGTCTGGGGCGTCGGCCATCGTACAGAGAAAGCACTCGCCACAATGGGGATCAAAACGGTGCTGGATTTAGCCAGGGCAGATACGCGCCTAATCCGTAAGACGTTTGGTGTTGTGCTTGAAAGAACGGTACGGGAGCTACGCGGCGAGGCTTGCTTCAGCCTGGAAGAAAACCCTCCGGCGAAGCAGCAGATTGTTGTATCGCGCTCATTCGGCCAACGCGTAGTAGCCCTGGCGGATATGCAGCAGGCGATCACCGGATTTGCAGCGCGCGCAGCTGAAAAACTGCGTAATGAGCGGCAATACTGCCGCGTCATAAGCGTCTTTATCCGCACCAGTCCTTATTCAGTGCGTGATACACAGTATGCCAATCAGGCAACCGAAAAACTGACGGTGGCAACCCAGGACAGCCGCACGATAATTCAGGCGGCACAAGCCGCGCTGGCGCGGATCTGGCGGGAAGATATTGCGTATGCAAAAGCAGGGATCATGCTGGCCGATTTCAGCGGAAAGGAGGCCCAGCTGGATTTATTCGACTCTGCTACGCCTTCAGCTGGCAGCGAGGCGTTAATGGCTGTTCTCGATGGCATAAACCGGCGTGGCAAGAGCCAGCTGTTTTTTGCAGGCCAGGGCATCGATAACTCCTTTGCCATGCGCCGTCAGATGTTGTCACCTGATTACACGACAGACTGGCGCTCGATACCAACAGCAACCATCAAATAATTACCGGCGCCGCACGCGGGCCGGTCAACCCCTCAACCGGCCGAAACGAGTTTCGGCGCGGTTTCGCGGTTTTCGGTAAAAGGCGTTTCATCTGTATAAAAGATCAGCTAAATTATGTGTATTGCACAATACATATATGTGAGGTTAACAGTGAATTTGCCTACGCCCGAAACCTACGATGAACTTCAGAGAGCCTACGATTTTTTTAATGAGAAGCTATTCAGCAACGAGCTGCCGCCATGCCTGATAACGTTGCAGCGTGAGAAGCGAACGTATGGCTATTGTTCCTTTAAGCGTTTCGTCGGCCGTGAGAGTGGGTACACGGTAGACGAGATCGCTATGAATCCGGTGTATTTCTCGATCAGAACCATAAAGGCCACGCTTTCAACACTGGTGCATGAGATGGTTCATCAGTGGCAATTCCATTTTGGCGAGCCTGGCCGCCGTGGCTATCACAACAAACAGTGGGCGGCCCGGATGGAACGGGTAGGACTAATGCCTTCTGATACCGGCGAACCGGGAGGCAGGAAAGTGGGCCAGAGCATGACCCATTATATTATTGCCGGTGGCCCTTTCGATATGGCCTGTGATGAACTGCTGACAGGCCATTTCCGGCTTTCCTGGATGGACAGGTTTCCGCCTTACCAGCCTAAGCCTGGCGCTGTGCTAAGCCCTACAGGAAAAGGCTATATTGACGACGAGGAAGATGATAGCGAACACGAACAGGAGGTGGAGGAAGGGCGCGACCCGGTTGAACTCGACGACGAGATCATAGAGGCCATGCGATTTGTAACCCCGCCGCCTGAAGCGCCGGTGAACAAAACAAACCGGGAAAAGTACAGCTGCCCGGTGTGTCATATCAATCTCTGGGGTAAACCGGGGATAGTGGTTTACTGTGGTGGCGAGCACTGTAATAAAGCCGCGTTAGTAGTCTTAAAATAAAGTCCTTTCGGACTTTATTTTTTTTCCATTTCCGAGGTCGTGATGTTATTAATGCTGTACTTCGCGGCTTCTTTTAAAACAGTTTCAGCAAGGCTTGCTGGTATCCAGACCTGAACTAATTTTAATGGTTCGCCGTTCTCGGCTTTAAGAGTGGTGTTCTGGTACAAATCCCAGATTCGCTTAACGGTGCTGGAAATGTTTTGCTTGGAACGGCCTACTCGCGTGGCTACGTCTGATGATTTCTCACCTTTGACAAGCACGGAATAGCCAATATCTGTTGTGATGTGTGCAAAGGAAGCCATTTGCGGCAGCAGCTGTTTCCATTCTGTTTCTGAAATTCTGTTTTTCTGAGCCATCTGTGGCGCCTCCGTAGTTTTGGTTACAGAAAGGATATACTCAGAATAAACTGGGGTCAATACAAGTACGATTTTTATAAACTTTATTTTATTTGAGGGTGAGGCCCGGTGCGGCAGCAGCGCGGGCCTCGATGGTGCCGCGAAGGTGCTGGCGCCATGCTTGGATTAAAACATGAACCGTGAAGAACTGCGAAACTTGTTTTCGCGGTTCTGAGGGGTTGACCGAGCCGCGAAGCGGCGCTGGTAAGCGATGATATGCACATATCCACAGGCATATTTTTAAAAGGTATTTTATAGATTTTTTATCTTTTTAAAGTCTTTTAGAGCTATATAACTCATTGATTTAAAATCATAAATAAGTGTTATCTCTGGGAATCCGCCCACCTTGTTATGGGAATTGGCCCACCTATCTATGGGAAACACCCCACCTTACTATGGGAATTAGCCCACCTTGTTATGGGAATTGGCCCACCTTAGACGAAACTGTAAAAAATGTATTTACTTGTTTGAACTTTGTGGTAGTGTGGAGAGTAATTTTTAACCCACAAAGGCAAGGCTC